>CAZUHZ010000077.1:0-1955 GCA_964620895.1 uncultured Dysgonomonadaceae bacterium
AAACTATTTTTTCAGAAAACCCTTTTCCACACTTTCTTCCAACAGACTCTTGGCATAATCCCAAATAGCTGTAGAGCCATTCTTTATTGCCTTGTTCACTTCATACACTTTGTGATAAGGCACATCATGTTCTACCCACGTACCCCCACTATTAGAAACACTTTGTAGCAAAGGCTCAAACCTATCCATCGATTTTGCAAACTTTGCCTCGTGCGTTTTGCCCTCTTCAAATTCTTTCCAAATTGCTATCAACTCATCGGCTTGCTTTGCTGGCAAAATCCCAAAAATTCGTTTTGCAGCAGCCAATTCCTCTTCCGTGTTGTTGTGATTTTTGGTTGTGCTATAAATAAAAGTATCGCCTGCATCAATTTCCACAATATCGTGTATCAACACCATTTTCAATACCTTTAGCAGGTCTATTGGCTTGTCAGCATGCTCAGCCAGCACCATTGCCATCACTGCCAAGTGCCAACTATGCTCAGCATCATTCTCTCTTCTTTTGCTATTGAACAGGGTAGATTGTCGTAAAATATATTTCACCTTGTCAATCTCTTTTATAAAGGCTACCTGTTTGTCTAAATTGTTTGTCTGCATCTATTTATGATTGTTTTTAGCTTTTTTGGTTCACAATGCTAGTGTTAGGGATTGAATTGGTAATCAGCAGTAGAGAAAATTCATGAATTTTCTCTACCATGTACTTGTTCCCATACCCCACACCTCATTTATAATGCATTTCACCCCACATCATCCATCATCTCCCTTACACTCTTCAACAATTCAATGGAGGCATCAATCTCTTCTTTTCTAATAGAGACACTCTCGATATTGAACCCGATGGGAATGTTTTTGGAAGTGCTGAAATCTATCAACTCTACTGCAATTCTCTTGCAAATATCTATCGATTTAGACAATATGTTTTTTGAATGCATTAAATCGTTTTTCAACCATGTAGGAATATCAATGCCCAGCCACTCTAAAAACTGCAATGTTTTGAGAGAACCACAAGGTGTGAGCGTGAAAATAATAGGCACTAAGTCTCTGTTGGTTTCAATGGAAGTGTAGTAGTAGTCGGAAAGAAAATCCTTGGTATTGTTGACACTATAAACACATTGAGAGATAAAAAAACTACATCCTTTGTCCACTTTGTCAAACAGTCTGATGTGCTCGTCTCCTTTATTGACATGTCTTTCGGGAATAGCTACACCGCCTAGTTTGATTGACGAGCCTGAATCTTGTTTTATTTTGTAGGCATCGTTAAGCGAAAGATTCAACACCATATCTTTTGATGGAGAACCTACAAAAACAGAACAATCTATGCTGTCTGAGCTGTGCTCAATCCAGCTTTTTAATTCATGGGCACTGTACTTGCCCACACTTTTGTAAATGATTTTTGGCACTTTTAAATCGTCAAGATATAGTTTGCTATAATCATCGGGAGCTATGGTTTGCAAAAAAGGAAAGGGTCGTGGGATATCTGTTCTTGCTGATTCGTCTTGAAGATCATACAAAACTATTGCATCAATATCTAAGCCCCTAAGCCTCTCTATCTGCTTATTAGCAATAACTCTTACTTTCTGCTTGTCAGTTTTAAGTTTAGGAGGAGTTAATCCGTAAAACAAATAACCCGATTTTCTGCTACCAATTCTTTCTTTCAACATTATTATTTTATAAATTTGCGAATGTCTGGCTACATTCAATGCTACACTTTTATTTAGTCTGCACAATAGCTCCAATTGCTTTGTTTAGGCTTCCATCATCACCCTCTCTGTGGCAAAGCTATGCAACACAGAAAGTGAAGGCTATTGGAAAACACCACATAGTATTGCTATACTTGCAATATCTCTGCAAAGCTAGTTTGCGATGAAACAGCTAATATAAACGTTATAATCAACACCTACAAAGTTATGCAAGTATTTTATATTGATGATAAATTTTGTGATGAATTTAAATGTTAG
>CAZUHZ010000077.1:2055-9089 GCA_964620895.1 uncultured Dysgonomonadaceae bacterium
AGTTATGCAAGTATTTTATATTGATGATAAATTTTGTGATGAATTTAAATGTTAGAGCAAAACAAAATCTGAGCAGACCGCCCTCCTAAACAAGTATTTTCAATTCAAAAGCAAAAAAAAAATTGATAAAACAACGAAATAGACAGACACCAGCTATTTATAGACGAAACATACAAAATGGATATACGAATGGCTGATAGGCATCTACTAAACAAGCTACAGAGCTGACTATTAAGGCATAACAAGCAGTATGATATTTGCATTGTATTAAACCTTTCGTTATATTTGAACTCAAAATGGTAGTAGATAACAGTAAAAAACCAATTAAATTATATGATTATGAAAAAGTATTTATTTTTAGTAGCAACACTTTTGCTAACTATGAGCATGACAATGTCGGCACAAAACTACAACAGTAGAAGAGGTGGCAACAACAGACGCTCTGGTATGAACAACAGACGTAGCGAACAGATACGGAGAAACACTCCCCAAGAGAGAGTTGACCTGATGACAAAAGAACTTGATTTGACTGCTGATGAAGCTGCAAAGGTATTAGCACTATGCGAAAAACAAGAAGCAGAGCGCACAGCACAAGTTGCAGAACACAGAAGCCAGCGTGGCATGGGTACTGCAAATAGAGATGCAAGACGTGAAGAGTTTCGTACATTGAGAGACGAACAGATGAAGAAGCAATATGAAGAGTTAGCAAAAATTATTGGAAAAGAAAGAGCTGATAAGTGGAATGAATTGCGTGAAGATGTAAGAGATTACAACAGAGCTGGTAGAGTGGATGGTGGGCGTGGTTATTATCGCAACAATCGTCAAACTATTGATAACAGAAGAAACTACAACATCAGACGCAGCGATAATATGATGAGAATGACTCCAAAAGAGAGAACCGAATTGATGACACAAAAGCTTGACTTGACGGCTGAACAAGCTGCACAGGTATTGGAATTGTGCGAAAAGCAAGAGGCTGACCGCACAGCACAAGTTGCAGAACAGAGAAGTCAACGAGGTACGGGTGCAATAGACAGAGATGCCAGACGTGAAGAGTTTCGTACACTAAGAGACGAACAGATGAAAAAACAATACGAAGAACTGGTAAAAATTATTGGCAAAGAGAAAGCTGACAGATGGAATGAGTTACGTCAAGATGTAAGAGATTTCAACAGAGCTGGTAGAAGAAATCCACAGTTCCGCAATAGGTAATTACCAATACTATCGGCAGACTTACAAAAACATTAATAGCACTTTTCTTAAAAGAGAGGTGCTATTTTTATTTTGAATTGCTACACATAGGTTTCGGAAAAGCTTGGATCACATGCAAAACTGTCTGTTTAGTTGTTTGCTATAGACAGCACTGCATCTAGTGGTGAGTGTCTCATTGCGTTTTGCCACATTGTTTTGGGCTTCTATATAGTCGGATTGCGTTAAAGCAAAGGGTTTTCTAACAGGCACTGAATATGTGTCTGCTCCGAAAACCCTCAACTACTTATACCTATTTAAAGCTCCATCCTATTATTCATCACAGCTTTTGTCCGTTTTTTCTAGTTTGATGCCAAAAAATATAGCATACAAGATAGGTATAAACAGCAGTGTAATAAGCGTTCCTATCAGCAATCCTCCCATAATAGTAACTGCTAGTGAACCAAACAGTGCATCGCCCAATAGTGGAATCATTCCGAGAATGGTGGTCAACGAAGCCATCATCACCGGACGAAACCTACTTGAAGAGCTATCGAGCAGTGCCTGCATTGGGTCTTTGCCCGTAGATAGTTGGTCGCCAATCTCCTCCATCAGCACCACACCGTTTTTTATCATCATCCCTATCAATCCCAGTATTCCCACAATGGCAACAAAGCCAAAATCTTTACCTGATAGTAGCATACCAAACACCACACCAATCAAAATAAGCGGTATGCAGAGCAATATTATAATAGGTTTTCTATAATCTTGAAACAGCAATATAAGAATGGCTATCATAAGAATAATTGCCAACGGAAAATTCTTGAAAAGATATTTTGTAGATTGAGTACTTGCTTTGTGCTCGCCCCACCACTCTACATTGTAGCCTGGTGGCAACTCTATACTCTCAATGTCTGCCAATATACTCTCACGTGCACCTTGTGCACTCACACCAGGAGCAGGCTCGCACTGTGCTCGCATGGCTCTTTGCCCATTGCTTCTTATCACAAGAGGCTCGTGCCACTCAATGTCTATTCCGTTTGTAGCCTGACTTAGTGGCACAGTTCTCAGTAGCTCGCTTATCACCTCTTCCTCTTTGATAGATCCATTAATTAGCCCCACTACAGTCTCTTTATTCAAGAGGTTTTCAAAAGGTGGAACCATGCCAAATACTTGTGCATTGCCCAAATCTCTCAAGGGCGATCCAGGCTCTTGCACTGTTTTTATATATATATTAAAACGGTCACGCCCATCATAAAACACACCTGTGGGAATCCCCTCAGTAGCTGCCAACAATGATATAGCAATATCTTTTCTTGATAGCCCTAAGGAGCGTGCAGCTGGCTGGTTGTAGTTGACCACCATAACGGGTATCTTCGGTTCCCAGTCGTTAGTCTCCAGCACTGTGTTGCTGTTTTTGTTCATTATCTCTTGTGCTTGCCCTGTCAAATCACGGAGTACTGCAGGATCGGGTCCTGTAAACTCTACTGCTACTGGAAACTTCTCATACATCAAGTTGTATCTCTTCACCCTTGCATAGGCTTGCGGATAGTTCTCTATCAAATGATTCTGAATATACTCTAAAGACTTTACTGCCGCTTTGGGCGATTTGAAATCAACAATCAATTCGCCATAAGACATTGAGGGTATTGCCATACTCCTCACCAAGTTGTAGCGGGTGGGCGTGCCTCCAATAGATGTGGTGATGTGCGTCACATCGTCTCGCTCCATCAAATGCTCCGATAGTTGCTTTAGGTCTGCTTTTACCGTCTCGCTCATTGTCCCCTCGGGGAGTTTATACTCTATGTATAATTGATTGTACTCCATATCGGGGAAAAAACCTTGTGGCAAAAACTGATAGCTAAACAAACTAGCTGCCACCAATACAGCAGCTATAGCTATTGAGGTAGTTTTATGACAAAGCACCCACTGAAGCACACTGCGCAACATTCTGTATGAAGGCGTATCAAACGGATCTTTCTCTTCCTTCTCAGCTTTCTTTTTTTCTTTGTCTCTTTCTCTTTCAGCTTTAGCAATACTCTCTTGTTTAGAGGTAAGGTTTTTTTTGTTTTTCAGCCTATACAAAAATCTTCTTTCACGAAACAGCGAAAAGCCAGCATGAATGGGTACAAGCGTAAGAGCCAATATCCAACTTAGCATAAGCGAAACAGCCAATACAATAAATAGGTCTCTCACATACACCCCAGCCGTATCGGGTGATAAAAAAATTGGGAAAAATGCAAGAATGGCAATCAAAGTTGCACCCAATAAGGGCATGGCTGTTCTTTTGCCAACAGAGGTAAGAGAAGCTGTTCTGCCCAGTCCTCTTTTCTTGTCCACCAATATGCCATCTATAATAACAATGGCGTTATCTACTAGCATTCCCATTGCCAAAATAAAAGTTCCTAGCGATACCCTCTGCAATGTTCCGTCAAAATTGTTGAGAACCAAGAAAGTTCCAAACACAATGATAAAGAGGTTAGCACCAATAATAACACCACTCTTGAAGCCCATTGCAAACATAAGCACCACTATTACAATGGTGATAGAGAGCATCAAGTTTCCTAAAAACGAGCCCAATGCATCTTCCACTCTTTCGGGTTGATAAAACACTTTGTGAAAATCTATTCCTGCAGGAAGCAATGTTTCTTTTGTCTGCTCCATCTTCTCATCCACCTGTTTGCCTAGCTTGGTGATGTCGTTGCCACTCAATGCAGCCACTGCAAACCCATAGGCTTTTTTGCCATCAAAAAACATCTCGTTTCTTATAGGTTCTTCCACACCCATTGTTACCGATGCAATATCGCTCAGTCGCAATTGGTCTTTTTCGTGTCCTTGCAGCAATAGCTGACTTATATCGTTTACGTTTTTGTACCTATCGTTTACCGATACCCTTATTCTATGGTCGCCACTTAAAAAGTAGCCAGAATAAGCTGCTTCGTTTTGCCCATTAAGGGTAGATATCACCTCCACAGGATGCACACCCATGTTTGCCATCTTCTCTTGCAGCAGCTCAATGTTGATACACTCTTTTTGCAACCCGTATATCTCCACAGCTGCCACTCCCTCTATGTTTTGCACCTTGCGCTTCAAGAGTTCTATATACTTGTTCATCTCCCGCTCGGTGTAGCCATCGTTGGTAATAGCATAAAACATACCAAACACATCACCAAAGTCATCTCTCACCACAGGCATATTTGCACCTGGAGGCAAAGAGCTCTTCGTGTCGTTTATCTTTCTGCGCAACATATCCCATGTTTGCTCCACCTCTCCATCGGGCACTGTATGTTTTAGCATCACCTCTATAATAGACACATCGTCCATCGATCTGCTAATAACATTATCCACCCCTTTTATCGATCGTAAGCTCAATTCCAAAGGCTCGGTTAGTTCCAACTCCACCTCGTGAGCCGATGCACCCGGATAAGTAGTCACCACCATGGCTTGCTTCACTTTTATCTCTGGGTCTTCAAGCTTACTCATATCGATGTATGAAAATATGCCCCCAATAACCAGTGCTGCCACTAAAAAGAAGACAAACTTGTTATTCTTCAAAGCCCATCTTCCAAAATCTATCTCTATCATAGCACTCCTCCTACATTAGTTGCGCTTTGTTGCTGTGTAGGATTCACTTTTTGCCCCTCTTCTAGCACTGAAGCTCCTGCCGAAACTACCACTTCTCCATTCTCCAAACCACTAAGCACTATAGCACAGCCCCTATTGTTTATACCATCGGTTGTAATTTCTCTTTTGCTTATTGTGCCACTGTCATCGTTGTAAACCCAAACAGAACTACCTGTTTTGCCACTTATCAGTGCATTTATGGGCACCAGATACCTGTCTTCCATTGTACTCTTGTATTTCATCTCTACCTTCACATTCATTCCAGGTGTAAGGGGTGTAAAGTCTTTAGGAGTTTTCATAGTTAAATATACAGTGTATAGTTCGTTTAGGTTGGCTTTTCTGTTCATACCCGCCAACAGTAGAGGATACTCAAAACCAGGATATATATCGCTTGTACAAACAAAAGACTCTATTTCGTTTCTTTTAGCATATACGTTTGAGGGGATGTTTATCTCCACCTCCATGGTCGAAGCTCCTATCATTGCCACCACAGGCATACCTGCAGCCACAGTCTCCTGAGCAGAGTAGTAGGTCTTTTGCACATATCCATCAAAGGGTGCAATAAGTTTAGTATCTGCCAATGCATTCTTGTGGGCATCATACTTAGCCGTTATCTGCTCCAAGCCGTGCACAGCTTTGTAGTAATCTTTCTCAGTTACCACCTCTTTCTTGTAAAGTGCTATCACCCTATCTGCTTCATTTTTGACTTGATTGTATTCTGCCTCGGTAGCAGCCAACTGAGTTTCATAATCTCTTCGGTCTATTTGTGCCAACACCTGTCCTTTTCTTACAAAGTTGCCTGCCGATACATTTATGGATGCTATTGGACCTGCAATTCTGAAAGAGAGATTAATATCGTCTCCTGCTTTTATTCTACCCGGAAATGATGCACTTTTGCCACGTCCATACACCTTCACAGTATCGGTTTTCACATTTACCACAATCTCTTTATGCTCATCTTTGTTGCCACACGAGCTAATGATGAGAAGCAGCAACATACTTGCTGCAAATAACATTTTCTTCATAGTGTATTGTATATATTATGTTTTTTATCTCCAATTGTGTCAATCACACATTAAATTATGATGGGTGCATATTCGTTTTTGCACGCAGAAATCATATTTTTTCACCTCTTGCAAATATAATGATAATAAGTTAAATGAAGATGTTATTAGCAATTTAACTTATGAATATTTTCATAAGCCTCGTCTTACAACTTCTTTTCTCAAAAAAATGAGAATTGAGGTGGTTAAGGCGGAGATTTGTTAGTTTTATAATTGATGTTAGCAATGCTGTTGATGCTTTACCTTATAATTTGCTGTCATGTATCTTGTGGCTGCTTCAAAATAAAACATTTCATCCATTCCTGCAGCATTTACTCAACAAATTGGAGATAATGTATCGTAAACATGGCAGTGCACAGAGCAAACAGCATTCATTCTATCATTTCTGATTGCAAAAATGAGCGAAAGCAAACTATTTTACCACTTTTACTAGGTAGAATAATGAAAAACAGAATCCATCTATCCTTTTTACGCATCATCTGATAGGTCTGATGACTTCAGAGTATCTATATGATGAAAATATGCTTGGTCTGATGACTTCAGAGTACCCATATTTTGAAAATATACATAGTCTGATGACTTCAGAGCACCTATATGACAAAAATATGCTTAGTCTGATCACTTCAGAGTACCCACATTTTGAAAATATGCTCAGTCTGATGACTTCAGTGTGCTCATATTTTGAAAATATAGATGGTCTGAACACTTCAGAGTGCTCTGCGAACAAGGGTTTACGATACATGGATTGCTTTTTGCAGAAAGGACGGTGTCATTTCACATACAATATTCTTTTTTCTGTCATCTAACACCTATTTTTTGATGTATTTTTTTATTTCAGTGCACTGTACTACTGTTTTCAGATAGATAAACATTTTTAAATACTGTCGTGCCTTTTACTTTGCATAAAAAGTTACTGAAAAAGGAAAACACATGCTCATATTGAGCAAATTATATGGAGAGATTTTGATGAGAAGAGGCACACAATCTAAATTTATTAAACAACTGGCGTTATATGTAACGGATTTAGCTCTTAAAGGACAATCCTTTTGATTGCACCCACAACCCCAAGGACTTCAAGACAATCGTAAACCTGTTAATGGAGGGTATTTCGGCTCCATGTCCGCACTGACCGTTACTTATTAGTATTGCACAATGCAC
>CAZUHZ010000078.1:0-8995 GCA_964620895.1 uncultured Dysgonomonadaceae bacterium
GTGAGGACGACGTCCGAGCCATCTTGAACGACCGGCTTTACCTGATCTCTCTAATATATGGTCCGAATTACCAACACTGCCGATAGTTGCCTTACATGCTGAGAGTATCTTGCGAATTTCTCCCGAAGGCATCTTTATGATTGCGTAAGCACCTTCACGCGATGTTAACTGCGCAAAAGTACCAGCAGAACGCACCATTTTTGCTCCTTGACCTGGGCGCAATTCAATATTATGAATTACTGTACCAATAGGTATTTTTGACAAGGGCAATGCATTTCCCACTTCAGGAGCTGCTTCAGCACCCGACATCACTGTGTCTCCTACTTTCAATCCATTTGGTGCTAACATATAAGCCTTAGCTCCATCAGCATAGAAAAGCAAAGCTATTCTAGCCGAACGGTTTGGATCGTATTCTATTGTATTTACAACAGCAGGAATTCCATCTTTCGTTCTCTTGAAGTCGATAATTCTATAACTTCTTTTGTGTCCGCCACCTAGATAACGAACAGTCATTTTACCACGACTGTTGCGCCCACCAGATGCACCTTTACCTACAACAAGAGATTTCTCCGGTACATTTGTAGTGATATTATCAAATGAACCGATAATTTTATGTCTCTGCCCCGGCGTTGAGGGCTTAAATTTACGTATTGCCATTATATATTATATATTACTGTATAAATCAATTGACTCTCCTTCTCTAAGGGTCACAATAGCTTTCTTGAAAGACGGTGTTCTTCCTTGAACTACACCCGATTTGGTGTATCTTCTTTGAATTTTACCGCTATATCTCATAGTGTTAACGCGCTCTACATGAACATCGTACAACTCTTCTATTGCTTTCTTTATCTCAACCTTGTTTGCACTTGGCACAACAATAAACCCGTAACGATTCTCGAACTTGTCGGTCATTTCGGTTTGCTTTTCTGTAAAAATTGGCTTAATAATAATTCCCATTATCCTTCTCCTCCTACTTTGAATGTTTCATTAATAACGGCAATAGAAGACTCCGTGAGTACTAAACTCGCGCAATCCAAAATTTTGTATGTGTTTAAATCAGAAGCCGTTATAATTTCTACATTATTTAAATTTCGGGCTGACAAATATACGTTTTTATTCTGGTTTGGTAAAACCAAAAGCAACTTTTTATTTGCAAGTTTCAAATTACTAGCCATTTCTATCATACTTTTTGTTTTTGGAGACTCCAATTCGAAGTCTTCAATTACAACAATAGCATTGTTTTTGGCTTTTAAAGAAAAAGCTGATTTACGAGCCAGAGCTTTTTCCTTTTTGTTCAATTTAAACCCGTAGTCTTTTGGTTTCGGACCAAATGCTCGTCCACCACCCACTAATATAGGAGATTTAATATCACCTCTACGTGCACCTCCACTACCCTTTTGACGGATAATTTTACGCGTACTTCCTTTTATTTCATTACGCTGCTTTGTCTTGTGCGTACCTTGGCGTTGGTTAGCTCTGTAATGTTTTACATCTAACCAAATAACATGTTCGTTAGGTTCTATTCCAAAAATGGAATCATTAAGCGTAACCTTTCTATCTGTTACTTCGCCTTTTATGTTATGTATATTTAACTCCATTTTATTTCTCTATATATAATATTGAACCTTTCCCTCCAGGTACAGAACCTTTCAGCAACAAAAGATTATGTTCTGGAATTACTTTAACAATCTCTAGATTTTGAACAGTTACACGTTCATTACCCATCTGTCCACCCATGCTTGTTCCTTTGAACACTTTAGCTGGATAAGATGCAGCTCCAATAGAACCTGAATGTCGTTTTTTATGCTTTTCTCCATGAGATGCTGTCATACCGCCAAATCCATGACGCTTTACTACACCTTGAAAACCTTTACCTTTAGAAACACCTGCTACGTCAACAAACATTGCATCATTAAAGATGTCAACTGTAATCTGGTCTCCTAATTTATAACTGTCTCCAAAACCTTTGAACTCGGCCAAGTGTCTCATCGGTGCTACTCCTGATTTATTAAAATGTCCGATTTCGGGTTTGTTGGAACTTTTTTCTTTCTTTTCCTCAAAACCCACCTGAATGGAATTGTATCCATCAGTCTCAGTAGTTTTAATTTGAGTAACAACGCAAGGACCTACTTCAATAACAGTGCATGGAACATTTTTTCCATCGGCACTGAAAACGGATGTCATTCCGATTTTCTTTCCAATTAATCCTGGCATTTCTCTGTTTTTTAATTTTACCTCTATATTTTAGAGGTTTAGTCGTTAATAATTGTATCTAATAATTTACTCTTTAAATCATTGTTGATTTATCTATTACATAATGTAATAAAAACGAGTTATACTTTAATTTCTACTTCAACACCACTTGGCAATTCAAGCTTCATAAGCGCATCTACAGTTTTGGCTGTAGAACTGTAAATATCTATAAGACGCTTAAATGACGACAATTGAAATTGTTCGCGCGACTTTTTATTCACAAATGTTGAACGATTTACTGTGAAAATTCTCTTGTGAGTAGGAAGAGGTATTGGACCACTAACAACTGCACCAGTAGCTTTTACAGTTTTTACGATTTTCTCTGCTGATTTGTCAACCAAGCTATAATCGTAGGATTTCAGTTTAATTCTGATTTTTTGGCTCATAAAATTATTATATTATTTAATCAAATCTACACGTCCAGAAACTTCTGCTAAAACCTCTTTAGCAATAGAAGCAGAAACTACTTCAAAATGAGAGAATGTCATGGTGGAAGTTGCACGACCCGATGCGATAGTACGCAAAGTAGTCACGTAACCAAACATTTCAGCCAACGGTACTGAGGCTTTTACAATACGAGCACCCGAGCGGTTTGATTCCATCGCCTCAATTTGTCCACGACGTTTATTTAAATCGGAAATTATATCTCCCATGTTCTCCTCTGGGGTTACCACTTCTACGTTCATGATTGGCTCCATCAAAACTGGAGCTGCTTTTTCAGAAGCGTTTCTAAATGCTTGGATAGCACAAATCTCAAATGATAGCTGATCAGAGTCAACAGCATGGTATGAACCATCTAATACAGTTACCTTCAATTTATCTAAAGCGTATCCAGCAAGCACACCAGTTTTCATAGCACGCTCAAAACCTTTTTGAATAGAAGGTATATACTCTCTTGGGATATTTCCGCCTTTTACTTGATCTATAAACTGCAATTCGCCTTCAAAGTCTTCATCTGCTGGCTCTACACGAACAATCATATCTGCAAACTTACCACGTCCACCAGTTTGCTTTTTGTATATTTCGCGAAGTTCAACGGGTCTCGATATTGACTCTTTGTATGAAACTTGTGGGCGACCTTGATTGGCTTCTACTTTAAACTCGCGCTTCAAGCGTTCGATAATTACCTCTAGGTGAAGTTCACCCATACCAGAAATTACCGTCTGACCTGTATCTTTATCAGTTTTCACTGTAAAGGTAGGATCCTCTTCGGCAAGTTTAGCTAAACCAACTGATAGTTTATCTAAATCTTTTTGAGTTTTAGGTTCAACTGCAACTCCAATTACAGGATCGGGGAAGTCCATAGACTCTAATACAATAGGATGTTTCTCATCACACAAAGTATCTCCTGTACGAATATCTTTAAATCCAACTCCTGCTCCTATATCACCACATCCAATAAATTCTTTTGGATTTTGCTTATTTGAATGCATTTGGAAAATACGAGAAATTCTCTCTCTCTTGCCCGATCTAGGATTATATACATAAGATCCAGCAGGAAGCACACCCGAATAAACTCTAAAGAAACACAAACGACCTACATATGGGTCTGTTGCAATCTTAAAAGCTAAGGCACACATTGGCTCGTCAGGATCAGCTTTACGTGTCAATACTTTAGTTGAGTCATTAGGGTCTAAACCTTCAATAGATCCAGCATCTAATGGACTTGGCAAATAAGCACACACAGCATCTAAAAGAACCTGAACACCTTTGTTTTTAAATGACGAGCCACACAATATTGGATTAATCTCCATTGCTAACGTTCCTTTACGGATAGCAGCAATGATTTCTTCATCTGTTATTGTGCTTGGATCATCAAAAAACTTTTCCATCAACACGTCGTCAAATTCTGCAGCAGTTTCAAGCATCTTTTCGCGCCATTCATTAGCCTCATCAACTAACTCTGCAGGAATTTCTTCAACATGATAGTCAGCACCCATAGTTTCATCGTGCCATATAAGTGCTTTCATAGTGATAAGATCAACTACTCCCTTAAAGCCTTCTTCGGCTCCAATAGGTATTTGTAGTGGACATGCATTTGCTTTCAGCACCGATTTAATCTGACCTACAACCTCAAAGAAGTTTGCACCAGAACGGTCCATCTTGTTTATATATCCAACACGAGGCACTTTATACTTATCGGCTTGACGCCATACAGTTTCAGATTGAGGCTCAACACCTCCAACAGCACAAAATGTAGCAATAGCTCCATCAAGTACACGCAAAGAACGCTCTACTTCAACAGTAAAGTCAACGTGCCCAGGGGTGTCTATTAAGTTTATTTTATATGTTTCTCCTTCGTACTCCCAACTAGTAGTAGTTGCTGCAGAAGTAATGGTAATTCCTCTTTCTTGCTCTTGTTCCATCCAGTCCATTGTAGCTGTACCATCATGTGTCTCTCCAATTTTATGAGTAAGACCTGTATAGAACAAAATACGCTCTGATGTAGTAGTTTTACCAGCATCAATATGAGCCATTATACCTAAATTACGCGTATTTAATAACGAGTTTTTTAAACCTTTATTCATCTTTTTTACCTAATCTTTAAAATCTAAAGTGTGCAAATGCGCGGTTGGCTTCTGCCATACGGTGCATATCTTCTTTTCGTCTGAATGCTCCTCCTTGGCTGTTGTATGCATCAACAATTTCACCAGCTAATTTATCAGCCATTGATTTACCACCTCTTTTACGTGCATAAAGGATAAGGTTTTTCATCGAAACTGATTCTTTTCTGTCGTGACGAATTTCAGTTGGAACTTGAAAAGTAGCTCCTCCAACACGACGAGACTTAACCTCAACTTGAGGTGTAATATTATCCAAAGCAGCTTTCCAAATATCGAGAGCCGACTTTTCTTCATTGGCCGTTTTTGCCTTTACAATCTCCAATGCAGAGTAAAAAATATCATAAGAAAGAGATTTTTTACCATCATACATAAGGTGGTTAACAAATCTAGTTACCCTTACGTCTCCAAAAAGTGGATCTGGAAGCACCTGCCTTTTTTTAGGTTTAGCTTTTCTCATTTTTTCAAAATGTTTTATGTTGGTTTGGTTGCCGTTAATTGTCTTCAACGATTCCTCCGAATCATTTACTCAACCCTAAAAGTAGCTTATACCAAAAATCTCAACATTGATTGTTTTTAGTTGTTATTTATTTTATTCCACTACAATGTGCTATAAACACATTGTAAGTGTTCTATTATTTTTTTGCACTCGCTTTCGGACGCTTCACTCCATACTTAGAGCGACGCTGAGTACGACCGCTTACACCAGCAGTATCCAATGTGCCACGCACAATGTGATAACGAACACCAGGTAAATCTTTTATTCTACCACCACGTACAAGTACAATAGAGTGCTCTTGCAAGTTGTGACCTTCTCCAGGAATATAAGCATTCACTTCTTTAGAGTTTGTCAAACGTACACGGGCAACTTTTCGCATAGCCGAATTTGGCTTCTTAGGAGTCGTAGTATAAACCCTGGTGCAAACACCACGTCTTTGTGGACATGACTCCAAAGACGGCGACTTGCTTTTTTCTTTCTGAGACTTACGTCCTTTTCTTACTAATTGTTGAATTGTAGGCATTTTCTACTTTATTTTTCTATTAATCATTTTTGGTTTAGCTAAATCGATTTTCAACATCAAATAAACTGTAACTCTATATATATAATAGTCGCATAATGAACCTATTACATCATTGAGCTTAATTATCTGAGGTTAAAAACGGCACAAAATTACATATAATCAACTAGATATGCAAAGAATCTCACCTTTATTTGCAATATATTTTCAGATTGCTTGCTGAAACCTAATCGGATAGATGGAAATCTGTGATAAAAAAACTTATCACAAAAAACAAGGGCATTTTTAAAAAGTAATCTTTGCAGAAAACTACTAAGGATTGCGACTTCACACAGTCAACTTACAAATCGAAAAAATTGCTGTGCTTTAGATTACATTTATTAAGCAAAAACCAACTTTACGAGTTAAAAATCAAATCCTATGCGTACAAAACGGCAATCGTAGCATTAAATTCAAATCTTCCGTGTATGATTTCGCAATCATGACATATAATTCAAATCCACCCTGTAAGATTTGACAACCATGGCATACAACTCAAATCTATCGCCAAAGAGAATTGGTATATGAGATAAAACTCGAATCTACGCTCTAGGAAATGAAAACCACGACATAAACTTCAAATCAACCACCGATGGAATGATAATAATGACGTAAAAGTTGAATCTACGACAAGCGAAATGAAAATAGAGAGATAAATGCCATTTCTACGATATACAAGGGGATTGCTGTGTCC
Source organism: uncultured Dysgonomonadaceae bacterium (assembly GCA_964620895.1). Taxonomy (GTDB): domain Bacteria; phylum Bacteroidota; class Bacteroidia; order Bacteroidales; family Dysgonomonadaceae; genus UBA2632. The sequence goes on from CAZUHZ010000078.1 coordinate 6,567, forward strand.
CCCGCTAGCAATGGTCACCCTCCAGTGTGCTGCAGCATATATATTAAATAAGACTTTACTTATTTAGGCTCAATATGCGTAAATACATGCTCAATTTTTGGAAAGTTGTCTCGCACTGCATCTTGAACATTGTGTCCTATAGTGTGCCCCTCGGCAACAGTTAAATTGGAGTGCACACGAATATGTATATCAACCACATAACGCATCCCAAACTTGCGTATAAAACATTTCTCTGTGTCGATAACACCAGGCACTTGCTCTGACAAATCTCTCACCTTAACTATTAGCTCATCATGATTTTGCTCATCCAACAATTCTCCAAGAGCTGGACGAAACACAAAATAGGCATTTACAATGATAATTGCCGAGGCAACCAAGGCTGCCCAGTCGTCCATATACTCATAACCCTCGCCCAATAACAAAGCTAGCGATATTCCCACAAAAGCTGCAAGCGAAGTAATGGCATCGCTTCTATGATGCCATGCATCAGCTTTTAATGATGTGCTATTGGTTTGTTTGCTTTTTTTATTTACAAATTGATAAAACAGCTCTTTATATATTATAATACCAGCTAAAACAATTAATGTGTATGGACTTGGCATTTTCTGAGGAGATTGCAAATTGCTTACAGCTTGATAAGCTATAAACCCTGCACTTGCTATAAGAAACAATACTACTAAGAAACTGATAATTGGCTCAACTTTGCCATGCCCAAATGGATGCTCTTCATCAGAAGGCTTATCGGATACCTTCAACCCTAGGAATATTACAAACGAAGAGAAAACATCTCCTAAGCTTTCAATTGCATCAGCTATTAATGCAAAAGAGTTTCCAACAAGACCAGTAATTAGTTTAATAAAAACCAAAACAATATTGCCAATCAAACTAAAGAGGATAGTGTGTCGGGCACGTTTACCGTTGGTGAAAGTTTTTTTCATGTGTAAAGATAAGACTAGTTAACTTGTTATTCTGATTTCCTTATAAACAAATCAGACATCAACACCGTGTTTTTTAAATACTCGAATTCTAGCTCAAAGGTTTCAGAGAAAATACCGCTGTCTATGTTATCTTCAATCTGATTAGTGGTCCAAAGTTTACCCCCCTCTAATTGAAGTTCGTTGAAATCTTTCTCTGAATTTATAATAGAAACATACAAAAAAACAAGTCTTTTGGTATTTTCATTTTCAAACACATACTTCAATATAAACCTTACAGGCAGGTTTTTTGTTTTAATCTCATTTTTTATTGCATTCTGAATAGCTTCCCCTATATTGTGTTTGTATTTCATATAAGTCTCAAAAGGATAATCCAATTTTCCTGGATTGAGCAATCTTGACTTATCTCTAGCTTTCAGATACAACATACCATCATGTATAAGCGCAACACGAACAATTGGGTGAAGAAACTTATTCTTCAAGTTAATTGAAACAGATTTTGCAATCTTTCCTTTCACCACACCACTTTCGCTTATCACAGGCAACCAATCCTCTCCTTGCAAACGTTTGTCAAGCAGCCTCAATCTTAAAGCTTCTAAAGCTATAATTGTAACAAGAATAACTTGAAATATATTAAAAACAAGCACCACATCAACCATTGGGAATCTATCACTAAAGAATACCCGAAAGCTAAGTAGAAGAATAAGATGAAATGTGAGTGCATATTGCACTTGAAAAGCAACTCGGAGTGACTCGCGAAAAATAAAACTCTTTTCAACTATTCGTTTGGCACTTACTTTTCTCATCAGCCTTCTACGAAAAAGCCTAAATAGCATAAAAGCTACAACAAGCACAACTTCTGCAAGGATAAATGAACGCTGGGGATGAAAATCGGGGATTAATATAAAAAGACCAAAGGCGGCAACAAAAAAACTCCAAGCTGATATGTCATATAAAATACGCAACTCTCTACGTGCTCTAAAAAGCAAAGGTGCTATAGATAAACCGAATCCTATTGCAAAAGCATAAAGCGCACCTATTTGTCCAATCAAAATTGAAAAAACAAGAAAAGGAATCAACCCTAATGCTGGATTAATAAGAATTCGTTTTATAAAACTATTAGTTGGCATATAAATTAATATAAAAACTCTTTGTTTATTATGGATACCTGTTTACTTGCGCTACAATTAGCGACAGAAAACATGCGAATAATTAAACAACACATAAATAGGAAAGTTGTTGAAAATATTTGCTATAATAAAACAAAAACTAAAACAAACATTTACTTGTAAGAAAACAATTTGACAAAAAAAACTACATGCCTGAGACATGTAATTATAAAATGGTCAATTTATAAGTTATATGTATTTATAACAATCAGTTCTATAGATTGTTTATGATACTAAAAGAATAGTGGCTGCACGATAAGCACAACTACTATTTATCTATAAAAAACAACTTTAAATTTTAAAGACTAAGCAAGCATAATTGCTT
>CAZUHZ010000079.1:0-8950 GCA_964620895.1 uncultured Dysgonomonadaceae bacterium
TTTGTTGAAAACAATGGTATGGCATTTGGTATTGAAGCTATTGGAAAACTATTCCTCTCGGTATTCAGAATTATAGCCGTTGTTTTTATTGGAGCTTACTTGCACAAGATTATTAAAAAGAACTACAAAGTTGGTTTCATAATATGTATATCGATGGTATTGGCTGGAGCATTCGGCAACATCATCGACAGTGTGTTTTATGGAGAAATATTCACTGCAAGCTATCCTGGTCATATAGCAAGCTTTGTACCTATAGGCGAGGGATATTCATCATGGCTCCATGGCAAGGTAGTTGATATGCTTTATTTCCCTCTCATTGAAACAACCTTACCCACTTGGGTTCCTTTTTTCGGAGGCTCGGAAATATTATTTTTCCGCTTTATCTTCAACTTGGCAGATGCATCTATCTCCGTAGGAGTGGCAATACTACTCTTGTTTTATCGCAAAACACTGTCGCACTCATTACAAACAGAAAAAGAGAAAAAAAGCCAACAATTAAACTAGATGGATCGTCTGCTCAAATATCTCTTTCTTTTAATTTTGACACCGATGGTTTTTTCATGTCAAAACCGTCCAAGTGAAGTATTGTCTCGAAAAAAAATGGAAAATGTAATGTATGACATGTACATTGCTGAAGCAATAATTGATCATGACTATACTAACTTTAGTCTTCCTGAAAAAAAAGAGGCTTTAATTAACCAAGTTCTCAAAAAACACAAAATATCTGAAGCTAGATGGGACACCTCGCTATCATGGTATTCCGACAACATTGATCAATATTTACAGATAAACGATTCTGTAAAATCACGCTTAAAGCGTAAACAAAAGATAGCACAACAATTTAGTGCGCGACAAGCAGCTATATTGAAAGCGCTCGAAAAAAAACCACCAAACTACATCCCTCCCCATTTTCACATAGCTAGCTTAGGCTGTGACAGGGGCTTCAAATTTAGTCTCGACTCTGTTCAGTTGGCAGAGAAATTTGCAGATAAAGACAGTATTTTCTTTCGTTATAAAGTAATAGGTCTGTTTCCAGACGATTCATATTCTTTAAAAAGCATGCTCTCCATTGAATATGGAGACACCACAATTCACGAAACATTAAAACTTGAGGAGAACAAACCTTACAGTTTTCCTCTATCAAAACATATAGAACAAGATACTATAATTTCATTGAATGGTTTTGTGAATTTAAGTGGAAAACTGCCACCTATACCTATTCAACTATACCAAATATCATTGGGTGATAGTATTAGCAATAACGATTCTACTATATTAGTTGCTGACAAAGAAAAAGAGTTGTTGTTAGCAAAGCCTAAAAAGATAGCAGAATAAAAACATTCCTCACAAACTTATTAAAACATACCAAATAAGATTAACTGATATACATAATTACAAAATCAAAAAAACAGTGATGGAGAAAAAAAGAGTTTACAACTTTGGAAACGGAATTGCAGAAGGCAGAGCTGACATGAAAAGCCTGCTTGGTGGAAAAGGCGCCAATCTTGCAGAAATGAATTTAATTGGTGTACCCGTACCTCCTGGGTTTACAATCACCACCGAAGTAAGTTCTGAATACAACAAACTAGGAAGAGATGCTGTTATCGATCTCCTGAAAGACGAAGTAGAAAAATCTATTGAGTTTGTAGAAAACATTACTAACACTAAATTTGGAGACAAAGAAAACCCCTGTTTAGTATCCGTTCGTTCGGGTGCGCGTGTTTCTATGCCAGGAATGATGGACACTGTTTTGAACCTTGGGCTCAATGACGATGCGGTAGAGGGAATAGCCAAAAAATCGGGTAACGAATGGTTTGCTTGGGACTCTTATCGTAGGTTTATTCAAATGTATGGTGGTGTTGTTTTGGGTATGAAGCCCGAAAACAAAGACGACAGAGATCCATTTGAAGAAATAATGGAAGATGCTAAAGAAAAAAAAGGTATTGAGTTGGATTCTGAGTTTACAGTGGACGATTTGAAGGTTCTAATAAAAAAATTCAAGCAAGCTGTAAAAGACCAAACAGGACACGATTTTCCCGAATCTCCGTGGGAACAACTATGGGGTGCTATCTGTGCAGTGTTTGATAGCTGGATGAATGACAGAGCGATATTGTACCGCAAGATGAACAACTTTCCCGATGAGTGGGGCACAGCAGTAAATGTGCAAGCCATGGTTTATGGCAATATGGGCAACACATCAGCCACAGGAGTTGCCTTTACGCGCGATGCAGCTACAGGAGAAGATATCTTCAACGGCGAGTATTTAATTAATGCTCAAGGCGAAGACGTAGTAGCTGGTGTACGCACTCCTCAAGAAATTACACTAGAAGGATCTAGAAGATGGGCTAAAATGCAAGGTGTAGATGAAGCAACTAGAGCTGCAAAATATCCTTCATTAGAAGAAGTACTACCCGAATGCGCAGCCGAGCTTATCGAAACACAACAAAAATTAGAAAACTACTTCAAAGATATGCAAGACCTTGAATTTACAATTCAAGACAACAAGTTGTGGATCTTGCAAACAAGAAATGGTAAGCGTACTGGTGCAGCTATGATAAAAATTGCAATGGATATGTTTCACCAAGGTTATATTACAGAGACAGATGTAATACTTCGTTGCGAAGCCGAAAAACTAGACGAACTTTTACATCCTGTATTTGACAAAAAAGCGTTGGCTACTGCCGAACGACTTACCAATGGGCTTCCAGCATCGCCAGGAGCAGCAACAGGACAAATTGTTTTTCATGCTGATGATGCTGAAGAGTGGGCTAGTGAGGGTAAAGATGTAATACTTTGTAGAGTTGAAACGTCACCCGAAGACCTGCGTGGTATGAACACTGCCAAAGGCATCCTCACCACTCGTGGTGGAATGACATCTCACGCTGCTGTAGTAGCTAGAGGAATGGGGAAATGTTGCGTTTCAGCAGCAAACAACACAACTATAGACTACAAAGCTCGCACCATGAAGATAAACGGTGTTGTGCTGAACGAAGGCGATTGGATTTCGTTGAATGGTACAACGGGTTATATATACAAAGGAAAAGTAGAAACTGAAGCTGCAGAGATAGGCGAAGACTTCGACGAATTGATGAGAATTGCAGATAAGTATAGAAAGCTAGATGTGCGCACCAATGCCGACACACCACATGATGCTGAAACTGCACGTAATTTTGGAGCTACTGGAATTGGCTTGTGCCGAACAGAACACATGTTCTTTGAGGACGATAAGATTTTCCCGATGCGTGAAATGATTCTTGCAAAAGACGAGAAAGGTCGTCGCAAAGCACTAGCTAAGTTATTGCCATTGCAAAAGAAAGACTTCAAAGGTATTTTCACAGCCATGAAAGGATTACCAGTAACGGTCCGTTTACTCGATCCTCCATTGCACGAGTTTGTTCCACACGACAAAAAGGGACAAGAAGAGATGGCAAAAGTTATGGGCATTCCTTATGAAGAAATCAAAGATAGAATTTCAGGATTAATAGAGTCAAACCCAATGTTAGGGCTACGGGGTTGTCGTTTAGGAAACTTATACCCCGAGATAACCGAGATGCAAACCAGAGCTATTATTGAAGCAGTGGTTGAATTGAAACAAGAAGGAATCACAGCTATTCCCGAAATAATGGTTCCACTTACCGGAATACTGTATGAGTTTATCGCACAAAAAACAATTATAGACGAAACTGCAGCAAAAGTGTTTGAAGAGAAAGGTGATTCTATTGATTATAAAGTAGGCACAATGATAGAAATACCTCGTGCCACACTCACTGCTCACAGAATTGCATCCGAAGCCGATTTCTTCTCTTTTGGAACAAACGACTTGACCCAATTGACCTTTGGTTATAGCCGTGACGATGTTGCTAAATTCCTACCAATGTATATCGATAAGGGAATACTCAAGCACGATCCATTTGCAGTACTTGATCAAAACGGAGTTGGACAGTTAATAAGTTTAGCAACTGAAAGAGGACGTTCTATTAAACCAGACCTACATTGTGGTATCTGCGGAGAACATGGTGGCGAGCCTTCATCAGTGAAGTTCTGCCATAGAACTGGACTAAACTATGTTTCATGTTCACCATTCAGAGTACCTATTGCTAGACTAGCAGCAGCACAAGCAGCTTTAGAAGAGTAGTGTTGTTTATAAGATATAGCACAAGTTATATAAATCAAAAAAAGTGGGAGCCAGTATAGCGTCCCACTTTTTTTTGTTTAAAAGCTAACAATCAGCTTTTTGAATCTGCAGTAAATGTATCTGTTTATAAAAAAACCATCTTGGTAGAAATTGCTAAATCTGCTCCCTTATACAACCGCCTTACAAATCGGAGTATTTACTGCAAGTTAAATTACAATTGCTAAGCAAAAACCACCTTTACAAGTTAAAAATCAAATCCTACACCTGCAAAATGGCAATCATGACATGAATTTCAAATCTACCGCATAAGATTCGGCAATCGTGACATAAACCTCAAATCCACCCTGTAAGATTTAGCAACCATGCCATAAACCTCAAATTTACCGCCGTGGAAATGAAACAATGAGATGAAACTCTAATCCACCGCCGTGGGAATGAAAATAAAGACATACATGTCAAATCTACCCTCGTAGAAATGAATTTCGTGCCATTAAAGGAGCATCTACGACGAGCGAAATGAAAATAAGGAGATGAATGGCAATTTACTATTACTTCAAGCGAAAACTTCAGCTAGATTGCTACCGACCTATTGCATCTCTATTGTTTCACAAAAGCATCATTCAATGCAATAACTGCATCTTCGTAGTGCTCTCTTTTTATAACAAACTGCATGTTCACCTGATTGAGCGACTGACCAAAGCTCTCAATGTTTATGTTTTTTTCGTACAATGCTTTGCTAGCTTTATACAAAAATCCTGGGAAAGCTATATTTGTTCCCAACACACTTACAAGAGAGCTGGGCAAAGTAGTAACTCGATAATAATGAGAAGTCAGTTCATGTATGAGTCGTTCCGACCTTTCATTTTCCCAAACAACTGTTGTGATAGAGTTGGCATTGGTCGATTTTAATATATAACTCACTTTGTGTTTATCAAAATACTTCATAATACCCAAGTCGAAGCCTACTTCACCCACCATCATAGGGTCGTGCACTTCAAGTGCAATTACTTTGCGAGTACCAGAAACTATTTCGGCACGCGGATTAGGTGAAATATAGTCGCGTGAGATTAATGTGCCTGGATGTTCTGATTCGAACGTATTTTTGATGCGAATATTAATATTGGCTAGCTCAAGAGGCTTTGAAGCTTTTGGGTGAATTGCTTCCATACCAATATCAGCCAACTGATCAGCTATAATAAAATTGGTATAGCCTACAGGAATAGAGTTTTCGATACCAACTATTTTAGGATCGGCACTCGACAAATGATACTCTTTATGAATAACAGCTTCATTTGCTTTTACTTCTACAGCTATTTTACTAAATGTAACTTCAGAATATCCTCTGTCGAAAGCGCGCATAATTCCCTCAGTACCCTTGGTATATCCAGTAGCAACACAAAGTACATTTTCAAAGTCGATATTACTAAATTCTTTGTGAATACGTTCATCTATTGTCAACAGAGCAGTATCATTAAATCCGCATAAATCTACAAACCTTGCATTGATGCCATTGTTGCTAAGAATATTAACCGAATTCCATGCAGAGTGAGCTTCTCCAATTGAAGCTAAAATTTCTCTAGCTGCAAGTGAAATATCTTCCATATCTACATAACCCGAAGCCATTACCTTATTGAGGCTATAGAGCAAAGTTTTTGTCTGATCTACGCGGAAGCGAATAAAATCACTTGCTTCTTTCAGGTCGAGACCAATATCTGCAAATCCATCATTTATCAACAATAATCGTTTGCAAAACGAATCGAGAGCACTACTAAAGTCTTCGCCATTCAAAAACTTATTGTATATGCCGGGCTCACCAGTTTTTTTATGTTCCAACAACCAATTTGTAACATTATTGTAAGCAGAAACAACAAAAATACGATTATATAACTCATCGTTTTTGCGTTTCCCTATTATAATGTTGTTTAGAACATCCTGAAACTGAGACATAGATGTTCCACCAATTTTTTCTACTGTAAGCATAGGTTTTAAATTACTTTGTAATTAAATTTTAATTTCAGAAAAATCAGAAGCTTATTATTTCTTTATACAAACGCTGTATGGGTAGCCCCATAATATTATAGTACGAGCCATTTATATGTTTCACCCCAATGTAGCCAATCCACTCTTGCACGCCATACGAGCCAGCTTTGTCGAAAGGAGAATACCTACCAATATAATAGTCTATCTCTTGGTTGGTCAACTCAGAAAACTCTACATCAGAACTGACAGAAAAAGAAGTTTGCTTGTCAATTGACGCTAAGCTCACCCCCGAAACAACTCGGTGGGTTTTACCTGACAAAGCGTGCAACATCTCTTTTGCTTCCTCTTCATTATTTGGCTTTCCAAATATAACGCCATCAAGTATAACAACAGTGTCTGCAGTTATCAACAACTCGTCTGCTTTAAGACTATTGATGTACGAATCTGCTTTCTTTTGTGCCACAAACTCGGCTACATGTTCTGCAGGCAAACTATTAGGGTATGACTCATCGATATCTGGCAATACTTTTACCTCAAAATCAATGTCTAGCCCTTTTAAAAGTTCTTTTCTGCGAGGTGAATTAGATGCAAGCAAAATTTTGTATGCAGTTATGTTCATAACGCTTTACGAAGATTCACTAGTTTTATCAACAATTGCTCAAGTTCGTCGAGGGGCAACATATTAGCCCCATCTGATTTGGCTGTAGTGGGAGTTGGGTGTGTTTCCACAAACAATCCATCTGCACCAACAGCAATAGCTGCCTTAGCAATAGTTTCAATCAACTCAGGCTTGCCACCAGTTACACCAGACAGTTGATTAGGCTGCTGCAAGCTATGTGTCACATCCATCACAACAGGAAAACCAAACTTTCTCATAGTAGGAATGCCACGATAATCAACCACCAAATCAGTGTAACCAAACGAAGTTCCTCGTTCTGTGAGCATCACATTATTGTTGCCAGAATCCACCACTTTTTGTGCTGCAAACTGCATGCTTTCTGCTGAAAGGAATTGTCCTTTCTTTATGTTTACAATCTTTCCTGTTTTTGCTGCTGCAACCAACAATTCTGTTTGACGACACAAAAACGCTGGTATCTGAAGCACATCTACATATTGAGCCACCATTTGTGCTTCGTGGGATTCATGAATATCCGTCACCACGGGTATATTGAAAGTCTCGCGCACTTTACGTAAAATATCTAATGCTTTTCCATCGCCAATTCCTGTAAAAGAATCCACCCGTGAGCGGTTTGCTTTTCTGTACGATCCCTTGAAAACATAAGGAATGCCAAGTTTATCGGTTATTGCTTTTATTTTCTCTGCAATCTCCAGTGCCATCTCTTCGTTTTCTATCACGCATGGTCCGGCCATAAGAAAAAACATGTCACTTTTAAAGTATGATAAATCCATCTTTTGATACAATTTAGAATTTGTTGCAAGATACAAAAAACCTTTTATTTTAATAGATTTGTGATTGGTACATTTGAATAAATTCAATGTACATGAAATTATTTTGAGCCGCTAACCCAACAACGACGGGTAGAAATATTTGTTTATCTATTGCTTCGATTATCAACAACATCTTCGTTTAACCATTTCACAGGCTGCATCAACGCTCTATCTAACGCATAAAAAAAGATGGCAAATAAATTTACCATCTTTTCTCAATGTGTGTGTTTGTTTAATCTATTAACAAGAAAACCAGCTTAGTTTATACCTAATTTTGCTTTCACTAAAGGGTTTGCGTCAATAGCTGTTGGGCTATGATAAGCAACCGAGCCAGAAGCAAGATCCAATATATAAGTAAATCCTTTTTCCTCACCTACAGATTGAATGGCTTTTTGCAGTTTCTCTTGAACGGGAGCAAGAAGTTTTTGCTGTAAATCTTGCAGCTCTTTTTGGCTGTTTTGCATGAAAGCTTGATATCTCTCTTCAATTTGCTGCATTTGTTTTTGACGATCCTTTAAAACAGATTCAGTGAGCTCGTCTGTATTTTTTTGGAACTCTTCCATTTTATTGTTGTATTCAGCTTCTAGTGCAGTAGCATTTTTCTTTATTTGCTCTTGCTTTGTGCTAAGCTGAGTCTCAATAGAGGTCAATTCGGGCATAATTCCAAACAGCTCTTGAGAGTTTACATATGCAATTTTAGTTTCTTGAGCCACTAATGCAAGAGGAGAAATTGCAAGAAATAAGATAATTAGTTTTTTAAGCATAATGAATTTTATTTTGTTTGTTTTATTTGTCAATTTAATTTAGTGCGTAAAGATAAATGTTTTAATTAGAATATCCTAACTTTGCCAATACTTCGTCACTGATATCAATATCAGGCGATGCAAATATTACAGATGTGGCTGACGCCCTATCTATCACAACCTTATAACCACTTGCAAGAGAAATTTCTTTAATAGCATTGTACACCCCATCTTCAATAGGTTTGATTAATGCTTCGCGATGTTGAAACATCTCACCTTCTGCACCAAAATACTTATTGCGCAACTGTTGCAACTCACTCTCTTTGGCAACAATAGCATTTTCTCTCTTGGTCTTTTCGGCAGCTGATAATGTGGCTACATTAGCTTGAAAAACTTTGTACATATTTTGTACTTCTTTCTGCATTTCCTCTACTTCTTGCTGCCATTGTTCACCCATAGCTTCCATTTCTTGATTAGCTATTTCATATGATGGGATACGTTTTAAAATATACTCCATATCAACTAATGCATATTTTTGAGCAAAGCTCCCCATAGCTAAGGCAAAAAACAATCCGATAAATAATAATGTTTTCTTCATAATCTTTTCAACATTTAATTTGTGTAGTTCTATTGACCCACTTAA
>CAZUHZ010000080.1:0-8903 GCA_964620895.1 uncultured Dysgonomonadaceae bacterium
AATTAACAATTAACAATTAACTTTCAAATCTTATCCAACGCCTGCGTTAAATCGGCAATAATATCATCAGCGTTTTCTATTCCTACAGAGAGGCGAATAAGTTCGGGGTTGATACCACCGGCACGCAACTCCTCGTCGGACAACTGCCTGTGTGTATGACTTGCAGGATGCAAAATACAACTTTGAGAAAAAGCTACATGTGTCACAATATTTACGAGTTTCAATGAATCCATAAATTGGATGCTCTTTTCTCTTCCACCCTTAATACCCAAAGACATAACTCCACTGAATCCATTGGGGAGGTATTTTGCTGCTAGTTCGTGTTGCTCATAACTTTTTAATGATGGGTAGTGAATCCACGATACTTTTGGATGTGATTCGAGGAAGCTGGCTACTTTTTCACCGTTTTCGTTGTGTTGTCTTATTCTTACTGCTAACGTTTCGAGACCTAGATTTAGCAAGAATGCATTTTGAGGCGATTGACTACAACCAAGATCACGCATTAATTGTACAGTCGCTTTTGTGATATAAGCACCTTTACCAAATGTTTTAGAATATGCCAATCCATGATAAGAGGGGTCGGGTTCAGTTAAACCAGGAAATCGTTCTTTGTTGGCTTCCCAATCAAAATTACCACTATCTACAATGCAACCACCAACAGCTGTGTTGTGCCCATCCATATATTTTGTGGTGGAATGGGTAACAATATCTGCGCCCCATTCAAATGGTCTGCAATTGATGGGGGTAGGGAATGTGTTGTCAATTACTAAAGGAATTCCATTCTTGTGTGCAATGTTGGCAAATCGTTCAATATCGAAAACTTCGATGGTAGGATTGGTCAAGGTTTCTCCAAATATCAGTTTTGTGTTTGGCTTAATTTCTGCCTGCACTTCTTCATCTGAAGCATTGATGGGGACAAATGTTACATCGATACCCATCTTTTTTAAAGTAACAGCAAACAGGTTGTAGGTGCCTCCATAAAGTGCACTGCATGCAATAAAATGATCGCCGGCTTCGCAGATATTGAAGACTGCAAAAAAGTTGGCTGCCTGACCACTGCTAGTTAACATAGCTGCAACACCGCCTTCTAATTCACATATCTTTTGGGCAGTATAATCGTTGGTTGGGTTTTGCAGGCGGGTATAAAAATAACCAGCGGCTTTTAAATCGAAAAGGTCTTGCATCTCCTTGCTGCTTTCATATTTAAAAGTTGTACTCTGATAAATAGGTAATTGGACTGGTTCTCCCGTTTTTGGTTGCCATCCACTTCTAACACACTTAGTGCCTAAATTCCATTTTTCTTTACTCATCATCTTTTATTTTTAAATTAAATCTTATTCATTTCTACACTACAAAATTAGAGTATGTAGAATAAATACACAAATATATTTGCAAATATGGTTGTATATTCTGTAGTTGTGCTTTTATGTGGTGTAAAAAACTAATATGGGTGATGAAGTAGTCTCTTTTGTAGATTATTTTTCTGATGTGTTTTTGTTAAAATTCGGTTTGTGCAAAGAGTTGCTCTTTTTTTGAATATAAAATGAGCCGCTATTTTGAATTGCCTCTTATTTATTAAGATAAATTGCATTTATTAGAGCATTGTTGGAATAAATACATCTGTTTTTTTAATTTGAAAGATAATTATTCTATATTTGCAATGAAGATTAGATAAGTAAACTATTGAACTATGACTGGATTAGACAATATAGATATAAAATTATTAGAGTTGTTGCAGCAAAACTCAAAATTTACAACTAAAGAGCTAGCTGCAAAAGTGAATCTTTCTGCTACACCTGTTTTTGAGAGAATAAAACACCTTGAAGAGAATGGATATATAACAAAATATACTGCTATTCTTAATCCAGAAAAAATAAATAATGGTTTTAGTGTCTATTGCAATATTCGACTAAAGAAGCATAGCCAAGAATATATGCTAAACTTTATGGCGGCAATAAAAGAGATTAAAGAAATTACGGAGTGTTACAATGTGTCTGGTGATTATGACTTTATGCTTAAAATTTATGTTCAAAACATGGAACACTATCAATTGTTTGTGCAAGAAAAGTTGGGAGTCATTGATAGTATAGGTAGTCTTCATAGTATTTTTGTTTTGAAAGAGGTAAAACAGACTTTCTCATTGCCTATTTATTAAAGTGTTTTGTTTTATTTTTTATTGTAGAGGTAGGTTGCGGTCTGTCACTACTGATAAATACTTCAATCACCCCTTCCAATATATCAGCAGCCTTTAGAATTAAGTTGTTGCAATTCTCTTCGTTTTTTGGCTTGTTGGTTTTTATAAAACTGCAGTTGATATCTTTAAATTCGTTTTCAAATTGCTTTATCCAATATTGGGTAATCTCTTTTAGCTTGAGATTTTCGGAGGGCATATCTTCTGCAAAGAGTGCGCCAATGGCTGCTATGCCACCTGTGAGCATTCCGCAAGCGTTGCCTGTGTACATTCCACCGCCAAAGGGGATGATTAGTTTTAGGGCTTTGGGGTCTAAATTTATAGTGTAATAATCGTTAGCTCCATGCAGTATGGCTTGGGCGCAATTGTAGTGATAGAGCTTTCTTTTGTCTCCATATTGCAATTCGTGTTCTAGATATTTTTTTACCTGATCTTTTAGCATATTGTCTTTTATGCAAATATAGTAAATTAACTTACATCATTTGCATTTTTAGCTTCACCTGCGACAAGAGATAAATTGCAAATGAAAGAAAGTGCTAGGTCACTATTTTTAGAAGTATTTGAACACTACTGGTCTTTGTTGTAATAGAGCAGGGGGGAGTTGTTTTATTTATGCTCAGGTTGATATGAATAGTAAAGGTGGCAAATTGAGAAATTCGTAATTTATAACCCATGATTGGTAATTATTTTATACTTTAGCACGATATTTAATATAAAAAAGAAATATGCTATGAGTGAGGAGATGAAACAGATTGGTCTTAGACTGCAGGGATTGCGCGAAGCAATGGATATGACTCAAGAAGAGTTTGCTACATCGTGCGATATTCCTGTAGATGATTATATCGATTATGAGGGTGGTAAGAAGGATATGACCATCAGCTTAATGAAGAAGATTTCGGAGAGATTTAATATTGATACTTCTATTTTGATGTTCGACGATGAGCCTAAAATGACTAGCTACTTTCTTACTAGAAAAGGGAAGGGGATGTCTATCAATAGGGTGAAAACTTATAAATATCAGACATTGGCTGGAGGCTTTAATCATAGGAAGGCTGAAGTGTTTGAGGTGACTATTGAGCCAAGGGTGGCCGACTTGCCATTGAATATTAGCGACCATGGTGGACAAGAGTTTAATAGGGTACTTGAAGGACGAATGAAAATTTTTATAGATGGCAAGGAGTTTATTATGAATGAGGGCGATAGTATCTATTTTGATGCTTCGCTTCCCCATGGTATGCAGCCAATGGATGGCAAACCCGTGAAACTCTTAGTGGTAATCATATAGTTGAATAGATATAAATATAGTATGCTTGATAAATTTTTAAATCAAACGAGTTTTAGCTCTACGGAAGATTTTGCTGAAAATTATAAAGTGAATGTTCCAGATAATTTCAACTTTGGTTACGATGTTGTGGATGAGTGGGCAAAGAAAGCACCCCAGAAAAGTGCCTTGTGTTGGGTAAATGATAAAGGGGAGCATTTTAGAATTACATATAAAGAGTTGAAAGAAAAAAGCGACCAAGCAGCATCGTTTTTTTTGCAACAAGGCATTAAAAAGGGTGACATGGTGATGCTTATTCTGAAAAGAAGGTATCAGTTTTGGTATGCTATTATAGGGCTGCACAAAATTGGAGCAACTGTTATTCCTGCTACTCACCTGCTTACAAAAAAAGATATTGTATATAGAAACAATGCTGCCGACATTAAAGCAATAATTGCGGTTGATGACGATTTGGTGCTTTCGCATGTAGATGAATCGATGGATGATTCGCCAAGTGTGGAGGTGAAAATATGTTGTGGTAAAACTGACAGGCTTGGTTGGGTGTCTTTTGAAGAGGGATTGAAGAGTGCAGCACCGTTTGTTCGCCCATCGCATGTGAATGAGAATGATGATATGATGTTGCTCTATTTTACATCGGGCACAACGGGCGAACCAAAAATGGTGATTCACAATTTTGTGTATCCACTCGGACATATTGTTACGGCTAAATATTGGCACAACTTGCATGAGAATAGTCTTCACTTAACCATTGCCGACACAGGTTGGGGCAAAGCAGTGTGGGGAAAACTGTACGGGCAGATGATTGTGGGTGCAGATATAATGGTGTACGACCATGATAAGTTTGTTCCTTCAGAGATTCTTCAATTAATGGCCGACTATAAGGTTACCTCTTTTTGTGCACCTCCAACGGTGTATCGTTTTCTTATCAAGGAAAACTTTTCGGACTACGACCTCTCTTCGCTTGAATATGCAACTACTGCAGGGGAGGCTCTTAATCCATCGGTATTTGAGGCTTTTAAAGATGCAACTGGATTGATGATACGAGAGGCATTTGGACAAACAGAAACTACTGCTACCATTATCACATTCCCGTGGATGGAGGCTGTTCCAGGGTCGATGGGTGTGCCTAATCCAACCTACAATATGGATTTGATGAGTGAGTCTGGACGTTCGGTAGAAGATGGTGAAGTGGGGCAGGTAGTATTTAGAACCGATAAGGTTGTGCCTTTGGGCTTATTTATGGGGTACTATAAAGATGAGGAGTTGACACGCTCTGTGTATAGCGACAATCTTTATAAAACTGGCGATATGGCTTGGAGAGATCAAAATGGTTATTTTTGGTTTGAGGGCAGAGCTGACGATGTGATAAAAAGTTCGGGTTACAGAATTGGTCCGTTTGAGGTAGAGAGTGCAATTCTTTCTCATCCTGCAGTTGTGGAGTGTGCTGTAACTGGTGTGCCCGATGAAATTAGGGGGCAGGTTATAAAAGCTACTATTGTATTGAATGCGAAGTTCAATAATCAGGATAAGGAGGTGTTGATAAAAGATATTCAAAACCATACTAAAAGTGTGACTGCACCCTATAAATATCCACGTATAGTTGAGTTTGTGGATGAGTTGCCAAAAACAATTAGTGGTAAAATTAAGCGAGCTGATATTCGGAAGAGTAATTAAGGATAACAGAATCACAGATTTACTAGAACTCAAGGCTTTTGGCTTTGAGTTCTTTGCTTACTGTTCACCAATCAAATAAACCAACGGTTCAGACAGTTATTTTCTCCTTCAACTCTTCATACACATCAAAAAAGGTTCTCATTTTCTCAGCAAATTTTTTCAGTCCGACGAAGTCGTAAACAATTGAACCATTAGCGTCGTCCATATGCGATGTTACATCTCTGTTGTGAGCAAGCGAATTTCTTATTTCGCTCACATCGTCAATCTCTTTGTTGGAGAGGGGTAGCATTCTTCTATCTTGTGCAAAATTGAGCAAATCGCGAAAGCTGAATGTTTGAAACTGATTGGCATACTTCATATACTCTCTTCTGTTTAGTAAATCATTCTTTTTTCTATGCCAATAAGGGCTGTCTTCCTTAGCAGCTTTATCGGCTACCCAACCAATGAAGTCGTCGTTTTCTAAATCGTGGTCGATGAGTAGTTGTCGCAGGTTCGACTCAAATTTGAGTATTGCCTTAAATAGCTCGACATTGATATAGATATTGTTATAATCTACTATGTGCACCATTCCTTTGATAAGGTTGTTCTCTACAATAAAGTGTATTTCGTTGGGGTTGGGTTCTTCAAACTTTTTGATAGTCGAGAGATCAAAAATGAAATCGGATGCATTTACTGTATAAACATCTTCTAGTCTCTTCTCTAAAAAAAGGTTGTCCTCCAACTTGTAAACGGTACGCCTGTCCTTACTTGGTAGATGCGAGAAACCATTTTTATTGCAGAAGGCAATAAGTTCTTGCTCTTTTTGTGGCTCGAAGTATAGAGGGTTGAAGTTGGCAATGTTGGCTATAATTGCATACTTTAATCTATTGATCATATCTATTTTTCTTACAAATATAGTGATTTAATGCTTTGTTAGTGCTCTTACCCAAAAGTGTCTAAGTTAATGTGCCCTTTTTTTCTCCAATTGCAATAGATGAGTCACAAGCATTCGTCAGCGAAGCAAACAGGAGTTGATTGTAAAGTTGAGATGTGCTTTAAGTAGATTGAATCGTGTTTTTTTAGACAATTTTTTGATTGTTGTAGATATAATACTATATTTACTTCTTAAATTTAAAGGAGATGAATTGTCTTATTAGTAGCAACGAGGGTTGGTGTGATAATCTTCTGTTTTATAGCAGTTTGAATGCGGGTGTAAATTTTGATTTGTTTTTTTAGTCTCAATGGCTCTTTTTTATTTATGAGTAATCTTTAATTGAATTATAAATATTTTCAATGATGAATAATTTTTTGTTCAGGTTTTATGGTTTACTAGTGTTGATGATGTTTGTAACTATCAATATGTCGTGTATTGATTCGGAGAAAAGCAATAGCCAAAAGGGTTACAGTGAGAATGAGCAACTATTTGATTTGGTGAAGATATCGGATGCTAATTTAAACTGCAAGTTCGTTTCGCAAGATGATGATTTTGAAGCACCTGTTGTGCTGGTTAATACTGAAGAAGGCAACAATAGTGTTGTTATTTGGGAGGAAGGAGATAAACAAGATTGGACAAAAGGAGATTATCTAGTTCTAGAAGTTTATGGAGACAATGATTATAGTGGTGTTTTGACAATTGATTTTTTTAAAGGAGAAGATGAACTATCTATTTACACTCAACTGGGCTTGCTACCGCGTTTGAAAACTAAGATTGTTTTCCCGTTAAGTTATTTAGATGGTCAGCGAGTTCATATGTCACGTTTTCCTAGACAGTTAAAGGCTACTGTTTGGGGAAATAGACTTGATCCAAAAGAGATAACAAAAGTAAGGGTTCGTTTTGGTCCCTACTCTAAGTCTGATTTTAATCCCAACTATAAATTAGCCTCTATTTCAATCCAAAAAGATGAGCCTGAACCATACGAGTCTATACAAGAGCCAATTGTTGATGAATTTGGACAATGGAAACTTAAAGAGTGGGAGGGGAAGATTGAGGATGAAAATGAGCTTGTTGAGAGTAATCAAAGATTAAAACAATCTGTCCAATCAGCAAAGTTCCCTGTGGAATGGAGTAAATATGGTGGGTGGAAAAAGCTGAAATTTGAGTCAACTGGTTTCTTCAGAACCCATCACGATGGTAGGCGTTGGTGGCTAGTGGATCCTGAGGGTTATGGTTTTTTAAGTGTAGGTGTTGATGTTATTGGTAAAAGTGCGGCAGGTCC
Source organism: uncultured Dysgonomonadaceae bacterium (assembly GCA_964620895.1). Taxonomy (GTDB): domain Bacteria; phylum Bacteroidota; class Bacteroidia; order Bacteroidales; family Dysgonomonadaceae; genus UBA2632. The sequence goes on from CAZUHZ010000080.1 coordinate 7,343, forward strand.
TATAGATGGAATTGAAGACCTCTTTAGCAATTTGCCAGAAGATGTTGGGAGTAATATAGATTTCTATCAGTCTAATATGGCGCGTGCATTTGGTAGTAGTTGGCAAGAAGACTGGGAGATTATTACTAGTGGATTGATGAAAAAACTTAGAATGAATACAGTTGGTAACTGGTCAGACTTGAATTTTGCAAAAAGAAACAAAATACCTTACGTATTAGCAATGTCAGGTTTTCCTTCAACAGAAGTGTTGTTATATAGAGATTTACCAGATGTGTTTTCCTCAGAATATCAGCAAAACTCTATTGAGTTTGCACGTCAACTTGAAGCTTATAAGAATGACCCTTATCTCATTGGCTATTTTCTTTCAAATGAACCAGGATGGGCTCTTGGCGATCACAATTTAGCGTATGAAATGTTTAGAACTAATGAACAGTCGAAGACGAAAGATGAATTTGTTTCTTGGATTGCCTCGCAATATGGAGGTGATATAAATGCTTTTAATAAAGCTTGGAACTTATCATTGGAGGGTTTTGAGGAGTTGAAAACAAAGGTATTTAACGATTACTCATCCAAAAAAGCAACTTCCGACTTTTATGAATTTTCATCAATAATAGTGCGAAAATATATTGACTTACCCTGTGATGAGATTGAAAAGATAGATAATAATCACTTGAATTTAGGAATGCGCTATGCCTGGTTGAGCTCAGAATTACTTTATATGGCGGGCGAAAGATTCGATGTTTTTTCAATTAATGGTTATGGTATGAATCCTCCAGAAACTGAGGAGATAACCCGAAGAAGTGGTAAACCTGTGCTAATTGGTGAGTTTCATCATGGTGCTATTGATAGAGCTTTACCTGCAACAGGAATTACGGGTGTGATGACTCAACAAGATCGAGCAGATGCCTATCGCAACTATGTTGAGCAAGGGCTTGCAAGACCTGAATTAATTGGGATGCACTATTTTCAATGGATTGATCACCCATTCACTGGTCGCTTTGATGGGGAAAATTATAATATTGGCGTTGTTTCATTGACTAACATACCTTATCCAGAGCTTTCTGAAGCCATGACACTGACAAATGAACGAATTTACAAAGTTGGAAGTGGAATGATTAGTCCTTATAAAAAAGAAGTACAGGAAATACCTACAATCAGTTACTAGTATTTGATTTAAAAGAGAAAAGAGTAGAAAATCGCTTTGTTTGTCGTCGATTTTGCAAACAGCTCTTGTTTTCCATTTCCACGGGCGTGAATTTGACATTTCACTCTTAAAACTCTCTTCGACTGAAATCGAAACGGCAAACAAGGCTTGAAATCGTTTTCGTTTTGAATCGAAACCAAAAACAAGCCTTAAAACTGCTTTCGTTTTGAATCGAAATGGAAAACAAGTCTTCTTTTTACTTTCCACGCAAATCGAAAGCACTTTCTACACTGGTTTCTCTTTTCGATTGTAGAGGATTTGAATTTTTGGTCTTGTTTGCCATTTTGTTTGTGATGGATGGGAAAAGCTAACTCTTCTACTAAGAAAGAGGGTAGATACGTCAATAAACGCATTGTT
>CAZUHZ010000081.1:0-8794 GCA_964620895.1 uncultured Dysgonomonadaceae bacterium
TTATAATATTTAGGTTGTGTAGCGCTCAGTTTGGTGAATAATTTTATGGGTTGGTAAGCATATAGCAAACTTATGAATATTATGCTAGTTTCACAGTTTGGTTTTTTTAAGTATTTTACTTATTGCACAACGGCGAGAGTTTAAGTTTATTTAAATGGTGCTATTTGGCGAGGAGGATGTGGAGATGAAATCTTATATATATTCGCTCATCCTTCTGTTAATATAGAGTTTTGCCCAGAGTTGTAAAATCTTAAAGTTTTTTTTAATAGCTAACTAACAATCTGCTTCTAATTTTCTATAAGTAGGATATTATGTGATGTTTTTTTAGCTTCATTACTTTCAGCATCAGAGTTTATCTACAAACCAACTACGAAACAATATGCTTTAAGATAGTTCCATGTTTGCGTCAGATAAACTAGACCTACCTGTTTTGATTATTTTTTTGTTAGATAACAGAGCGAAGAATCTAAGAAAACGAAAACACACACAGGTGTTTTTGCTTAAGTTAGATATAAAAAAAGGCGAGGATGAACAGTAACACACTTCTCATAAGTTTATTACAACCTCAAGTATTGTTCTCTTTGTTCATCCACACCTTTTTCTTTTTATTTCAGTGTTTTTTGGTAACTACTTTTAATAAATTTCCCAGAGCTCTACTCCCCCATTCGTGCAGAGGAAAGCCACAATTGCCGATTTACCATCGGGTGCTACTCTTGCTTTAACGTCTCCAGTAACATTGCCATTAGTTGCATAGTTAGAGTCTAAAGGAAATTCAAGCCAATTATTCCATACCCGAAACTTTATCAACTCCATGATAGAAGAAATACTTTTGGGGCGTAACATTACCTTCCTAACATCGAAAATCTCTCTCATCCAGTTAACGCTGTTTTGCTCTATCATAAAGATATAATAGGCTCCATCCATCGCTACGTAGTCAAATGCATGTCCCCCTCCAAGCCACTGATGGAAAACATCTTGGATGTGGTGCTCAGATTGATATATGGGTTGATTGGTAATGCCATCCATATAAGTTATTGCTACTTTTGCAACATTACCCTCATAACGAGCTATGAAATAGTTGCTGTTTGCATCCAGTTCAATAGGTACAATTTTGGGTTGCATGCCCATGGTGTAATCCAGTGTGTAGTCCACTTTCCGGGGTACTTCAGATACCACCTCTCCATTTTTTATCTCCCATTGAAGGTAAATGTTGTTTTGCGAAATGCCAAGATAGAGGAATGCATGATCGTTCATATCTCCTCTCACAAAAATTTTTCTGCCAATCTGTGCGCTAGGTATATCAAGCACATATTCAAAAAGAAGTTTAGGGTCAGCATCTACCCCTTTCCACCAGAACATATGTATTACATCACCTACTGCAATGCCAAAATTACATGATGCTATGTTGCCCGCATCGTCAGTGGCCATATGCAGCGGTACCGTTCTTTGAAGTGTGCTCCAATCAATTCCATTAAATGATATATCACCAGCCTTTTCTCCATCGGAAATATTATGATAAGTGAAGCCAGCCCGGTTATGAATCACAACATAATCGCCACTAAAACCTATTGCGCCATTATTGTGATCGACAAAATCAAGTTCGGTTGCAGTTTTTCTCCACTTGGTTCGATGTTGATAAACCACACTCAGGTTTGCTTCAATTCTATAGGTTTGTCTTTGACCATCAGCACCAACAACTTCAAATTGATAAGGTTGGGAAAGGTCGATAGGACCTGAAAACGCTGGCTCTATGCGGGCATTATTAGGGATGCTAGCCGAGACATTAATTTTCGTCATATCGGTTGTTTTTAAACCGTTCACGTCGGCGTCAATCACTATCACTTCCTGTGCTTCACTCTCCCCAATTGTTACTTTCGATTCAATCAAATCAGATGTGAGGAAACTTAGTGCCGTCAAATTGTTGCCGGAAGTGGGAATCAGTTCCTCAGCTTCCTCGCATCCCAACATCAGAAAGATTAAACTAAAAAAGAATACTATTCTATATAAAATTTTTCTCATAACGATTCATTTTTTACCAAAGTGGTGTTTGTTTGCATAATGGGTTATTATTTATCTCACTTTGAGGAACAGGGAGCTTATAATAGCTCTCTTTAAATACCCGGTTTAAATCGTCACATTCAACAGTTTCATAGTTAAATGTGTTACCAACCTTTGTGATTTTGGTGCCATGCATTCTTTTACCGTTGAGTGTTGCTACTGCAGTCTCCCAACGTCTAAGGTCCCAAAAACGATGTCCCTCGAAGGCCAATTCAACTTTCCTCTCTTCTCTAATTGTTTCACGCAGTGCTTCTTTGTCAGCATTGGTGATTTTGGGCAACTCCGCTCTGCTGCGTACCTTGTTGAGTGAAATGAGTGCTTCTTGACTCCTTCCCAGCTCATTGAGTGCTTCAGCATGATTCAGTAACACTTCGGCATAACGCACCTCGTACCAGCTTTGTGTGCTGATTCCATCCATGGGAGCTTCTTCGTCTATCATCTTCCTGATGTAATAGCCTGTGGTGGTGCCACCAGCACTTTGCTGTGCAGCATAGTGCTCAAAACCATCTTTACCACCCACGAAAGTTTCAATTGTGCGACCTTTCCAAGTGGCTCCATTGTAGAGAATAGAAGCATAGAAGCGAGGTTCTCTATTTATATAAGGATTGGCTGCATGCTCTGGGTTCTCCCAGTCAAACTTGCTTCCATCTTTCATTCTGTATGAGTCTACTATTTCAAGTGTTGGGCCTGCGATACCGATTACACCTTCACTCTTATCTCCTTTTGGACAATACAATTTATGGAATGTATGTCCAAGGGTGCCCCCGAAACGATAGGTGAGGACTCCCTCTTTGCTGTCTTTTGTTTTGAAGATGTTATCATAATCTGTTTCAAGCTGATATAATTTGCCTTCTTCTTTTATCACCTCTTCAGCTGCGTCCACTGCATCTTGCCATCTTTTAGCATAAAGCATTACCCTCGATTTGTAACCGTAAACTGCTCCACGGGTAAGGCGTCCTAGGCTTGCTTTATCCCATTCGCGGGGGAGGTTAGCCGCAGAAAAATCCAACTCTTTTGTAATAAAATTGTAACACTCACTTTCGCTACTTCTTGCTTTAAAGGCTTCATTGGGTCCATCAATATAGTCGCGGATGATGATACCACCATGGCTTCTGACCAGCATAAAATGGAGAAGACCTCTGAAAAAGCGTGCCTGAGCCTCCATAAGTGTTTTATCTTCTATGCTGTAAGTGACATAGTTTTCTAACCCATAAAGGAACTCGTTGATTCTTCGAATTCTATTGTACTCATAGTTGTAATCGGATAGGACAATACTAGTGGGGCTAATGATTGGATTAAGAATGGTTTTATTTACATCTCCGCCGTTAGGGCCCATTACATGTTGATTATACTTTACAATATCACTAAAACCGTCGTTCAAGGAAACCCCTGCATACTTCGAACCGTAAGGTCCGTATTCATAGATGGGTTTGTAAAATCCGTTGATATAGAGATATGTGTTCTCTAGTGTCTTCCATATCTCCGCCTCGGTGTATATAGTGCGAGGCTCCGGGTTAAGGTAATCCTCACTACATCCAACCATAAGAAGGAGAAGGAATATAATAATAAACTGATGTTTGATATAACTAATTTTCATCGTTGTTCTTTTTTAAAGTGTAATGCTAATTCCAAATTCATAGATGCGCTGTTGGGGATAATATCCGTTACTAATCTCGGGTGCTTCTGGGTCAATATTATATTTATTTAGACCAGACCAGGTAATTAAGTTAGATCCTGTTAGGCTCAACCTGATGTTTTCCACTCCAATCCCTTTAAGATTCGAAGAATGAATGTTGTATCCTAGTTGAGCATTCTTAAGACGTAGATAATTGGCACTGCGCATCCACCAGGATGAAGCCCAGCCGTTTGCGTTGCCTACCTCAGCAGCCATCGTGGTGAGTCTTGCAAATTCAGCATTCGGATTCTCTGGTGTCCAGCTATTCTCAATTAGGAAGTAGGGCGAGTTGCCGTTTCCGTGGAAAGGACGGGTGTAAACTGTCGCATCAACCGATCCATTGGCATAGACACCACTCAAAAACATGTCACTGATTGCAGCACCTTGAAAGAATAGTGAGATATCGAAGCCCCTCCATGATGCCCCGAGATTCAATCCATACATTAATTCAGGAAAGGCACTGTTGCCCAAGAAGGTGTAATCCTGCGCACGGTCAATTTTCCCGTCGCCGTTAAGATCTTTGTAAATGATATCCCCTGGTCTGATTTGACTAATCTTTTCAAGGTGGCTTAAAGTAGGAGTATTCATAATCTCCTCTTCTGACTGGAACAAACCTTCTGCGATGAATCCCATTTTTTCACCCATTTTTCTTCCTGTTCTCTTTTGGTATGCTGGTGTGTTGGGACTTTCGTTCATCCTTAACACCTTGTTTCTTGACCATCCCAAATTTCCTTTCACACTATAATTTACCTCTCCAATTTTATTGATGTGGGTTAACAATACTTCAAACCCACGGTTTTCCACTTCACCTCCGTTTATAGTACCAGGATAGTTGCCACCTAGCGATGGTGGGAAAAGGCTTCCTCCTCCAATCAAAATATCTGTGGTGTATTTATAGAAGTAGTCAAGCTCCATTCCGAAAATTCCCCTATTAAGCGTCAGATCAAATCCAATATTGTAGGTAGCTGTCTTCTCCCATGTGATATCTCTGTTCACTTCACCTGCTGTATAGACAGAGATATATTCTTTGTCACCGATATAGATGGTGGCTGGGTTTTTTCTCATCATATTAAGATAGGCGTATTGACCAACGTTCAGGTCGTTCCCAAGGACTCCAGCCGATGCTCTAATTTTCAACTGTTCAACCTTATCTTTCAAATCGATAAAAAATGATTCTTCAGAGACTCGCCATCCTGCAGAAGCTGCTGGAAAGAACCCCCACCGATTATCGGGTGGAAAACGAGAGGATCCATCGTAGCGAGCTGCCAACTCAAGCAGGTATTTTTCATCGTATGAGTAATTGATTCTACCAACAAAACCAGCGCGTCTAAAAATACTACTACTTCCCCACACATTGGGTCGGCCGTTTACATCTTTAATATCATTCCCCATATTCAGTTCATGAAGAGATGTTACATCAAAATCAACAGCTACTGCACCAATATCTTCCCCTTCCTGTACAGCTTCCTCAAAAAGGAATAACCCTGCAATGTCATGTTTGCCAAACTTGTTTGCATAGTTGATAGATGGTTGTAAGGTCCTTCTGTAGAATTGATTGTTTGAGTGCGTAAAAGCTTCTGTGTTTGTATCGGTAACACCCAGGTTTGTCAACACTTCATCATAACTATTTGTAGCAATATCGTAACTATTGACCATTTCAGGAGCAGCCCATGCACGTCCTGTTGTATAGTCTTTATCGTAACTCATTTTTACTCCCAACTCGAGACCTTTCACCCATGGAAGCTCCCATGCAAGTTTTGCTGAAGTAAGCAATACGTTTAGTACAGAGTTGTTATATCCAATTCCGTTATAAACCACAGGGTTGTACGTGATATTTTTATTGAAGTGTCCCACTGTTGGTAAACCATCGTATGTAGGAGGTAGAAATGGGAATACTTTTGATGCCAGCATTACAGGGTTGTTCCAAGCTTGGTTGGAAACGCTGAAATACCCGTTATTTCGTTTTTCCTGGCGGGCATGTAAATCCAGTTCCATGCGGAATCCATGATTGAGGTTTACATCAACATTTGAACGCACGTTATAACGTTTAAAATCAAAATTGTCAATGATTCCATCTTGCGAAAAGTAACCAGCAGACAAAAAATAACGCATCGACTCCGAACCCCCATTCACGTTGATGTTGTGATGGGTAGAGTAGGAGCCTGGTTTCATTATTTCATCGAACCAGTTGGTGTCTTGAATTTTCCCTTCAGGATCACCATTGACTGCTTTATCATAAATGTCCTGCGTAAAGATCGCATCTTTACCGTCCATCACCAGTGCTTTGTTGTAATATTTAATGAAATCGGGACCATTTAAAAATTTTGGGAAATTGGTATTCTGATTATAGGAGATTTTCCCCGAATAATTAATTTTGGGTTTCTGCATGGCACCTCTTTTGGTGGTAACCAAAATAACACCCCCTGCTCCCTGCACACCGTAAACAGCAGCCGAAGAAGCGTCTTTTAATATTGAAATTTTATCAATTTCATTAGGATCCAGTTGGGAGAAGTTTCGTTGTACTCCATCTACAATCAGGGTTGCAGAACTGTTTCCTAGCGTAGAGACTCCACGCACACGAATAGCTGAACCATCTGCACCTGGTTGTCCAGACGACTGTTTTGCTGTAAGTCCAGGGAGTTTCCCTGCAAGCAAAGAGGTGATATTACCAGAAGGGGCTTGCAACAACTCTTTACTGTCTATTTGTGATACTGAACCTGTTACACTTATTTTCTTTTGGGTTCCGTAGCCCACCACAATCACCTCTTCGAGCAGTTCAATATCTTGCTCGAGAGTAATATCCAAGAAGGTTCTTCCATTTAATGGTATTTCCATTTCTGAGAAACCAACGTAAGAAAATAGAAGAATACTATTAGATGAAGGGACAGATATACTGAATTGTCCGTTTGCATCAGTTACAGTTCCCTGCCTGGTGTCCTTAATTACTACGTTCACCCCGATCAGAGATTCCCCAGTAGAATCAACTACCTTTCCTCTAACATTCACCTGCGCGTATGTGATGAACATTGAGAAAAAGCATAGCGATAGAAACAGTAATCGCATAGAGATGCTCTTCCGTTTCAAAGATTGTTTTTTGCTTTCCATTTGTGTTTTTTTGTTAATCATAAGATTTTAATAAATAGTTTCACATTTCTTCATTTCATATCAGCTCACATTTATTACTAGATAAGGTAAACAACGTAACGTGTAGTATGCTAGTGGTTGATACCTTATCGAGTTAATCATCCCATCCATTTGTTTATTCGTAACCACCACCTACCTTTCTTTTGTAATCAAATTAACCAGACGACGGTAAAGAAGCTTATCGCCTTCTTTATCAGATTTTGACAGTTTGTAAAAAGTATCACCTCCTTGATAATAGGCTACTCGCAAGGAGTCAAAGATTCCATTTTTCTCATAAACATCAAGATAATCATTCAAGCGATATCCCCAATCGTTGTTGTTTTTCAGTACTCTATCATCAAACTCGACCTCCATGTTCATCTGGAGTTTCTTTGCTCGGTCACAAGCTTCCTGAAGTCGTGAATAGGGGATATTATCGTTGAAAAAGTAATTAGGTTGATAGTAAACGGAATTAAATCCGAGTTTTTCCCATTCAGAGTAGCCATCGGAATTAAAATAGGGAATCCAATAGAAGTCGTACTTTTTTCTGTACACATAGTCGGCTACGTCACCTGCCAAGTCCCTGCTGTTGGTTGCCTCTTCGGCAAGCCAGTAAAAACCAACCAGTTCAAGATGGTCAAGTTTTTCTTTTCGGAACATCTCTTCTGCGTAATCGACATACCATATGCATGCGTCAAGACGATCTCTTTTATTTGAAAACCGAAGAGGACGACCATTCAGCACACCCCAATCTGTCTGCGATGGGATAGGTTCCGGTAGGCTCAAAACAATCTTCCGTTTTTCAAATTTCTCCTTTATCTGTTCACTTTTCAACACGGCATCAATCTGTGCATTTAATGCATGGAGAGCATTTCCCTCAGCAAAATAATTTGTTAAAAGATTCTCCCACTCAATTTTTCGTGCTGCTAGATTTTCATATCCAGAAGCAAATCCGCGACCATGTCCATCTAAAATTTCCAAAAAAAGGAACCCATCGAATAGCCATTTTTTCTCTCCCTTTTTTTCTGCAGATATATAAGGTGAGAAATGTTCTTGGGTCCATCGGATAGAGCGGTGTACACCACCATCATATATAAGAACAAGATGTTTCGACCGATCTTTGTAGTGTGTGATTTCCCGTTGAGGTGTTTCTTCTTTAAAAATTGGTTCCTCCAGCACTATATTATTGGTATTCCCACTTGAGCAGAACAGAATATTCAGCAAGAAGGTGGATGACAACAGAAAGGATATAGATAGTGTCTTCAAAGCTCTCATTTATCAAGTGTTGTTAAATGTCAAAGTAGTGTTTTTTGATCTCTGATTAAAATTGGTAGAGATTACGTCAATTAGTATAACTATTTTAAAAGGTTATACAAATATAATATTAAAAAACAATATCCAAGGAGATAAATGCGTTATATTTTATTATACCTCGAACAATTAATGTTATTTAAGCAATCTTAAAAAATTGGCATCAATACTGTTTTTTAGTTTAACATTGCTAACAAGCTTTTTTGTTTTTATATAGTCTCTGTCAGAAGACCCCTTACTCTAGAGTCTTTGATAAGAAAAGTGCCAGGATAACGCCTGTTCCGCATGCTCGGAAACTTTCGTTCTGCTGTGGCGATTTGGGTAGTCCACCATTCGGGATTGTATTGATCTTTGAAGTGTGTGTGTGACTCTATGTGTGCAATCGTGTACTTTTTCGTGCCACTTCAGGCACTTTTCGATTATGTGTGCTGATATTCTTTCAACAATCGAATCATTGTGTATAACGAAGGATTAGAAAGCATATATTTTTAGACTTGAGTTTTTCTATATCTAATACTATGAATTGCTTTTTAAAGAGTTTTTCGTGAAAAGTCTTTCTTTGTTCATCAATGTTTTCTTTATCTTTGTGTTTCATAAATTTATTTATTAATCCGAAGCTACCCAAAA
>CAZUHZ010000082.1:0-8656 GCA_964620895.1 uncultured Dysgonomonadaceae bacterium
TATTCTTCCATTTCAAGCGGTAGCATACCTACTATAGCTTCATTTTCTTGTGATATCAATTCATCTACAAACGTTTTTATATCGTCCATAGTTATTGAATTCAATGTTGACAAGTAGTCAGAGTGGTTGTTTTCGTTATAGAAATAGTATGTGTCTAATGTTCCAAGCCAATAGCTATTTTCTTTTATATCTTCGCTATACTTCTTGTTCATAAACTCTTTCACTTTGTTGAAATCTTCTTCACGTGGTCCGTTTACAGCAATATCTTTCAACTCTTTATGAATGATTTCATTTAGATACTCCATTTTAGTAGGGTCTGTATCGTAGATAATCTGTAGGATTGTTTGATTTTCGGGGTAACGAGCAATGCTTCCTTTTGAATACACTCCATAAGTTCCACCTTCGTCTTCACGCACTTTCTCGGTGTAAACTATGTCTAATATTTGGTCGAAAATACTCATTGTTACTCTGTTTTTGAGAGTTCTCTCCATCTCGCCCGAAAATACATTGAATACCGATGCTTTTGGATTTTGCATCTCTTTATGGAAAATATTTGTCTGTTTTCCTTTCACTACATCCATCGGAACATGTATGAACTCCCCTTCAACAGCCTCTCCTGGTAGCGATGCTAAGTAGGTAAGTACTGCAGGTTTTATAGCCTCTTGGTCTATGTTGCCAACAAAGGTGAAAACAAAGCTTCCTGGATTGAGGAAAATTTGTTTGTACATAGTCATGATTTTATCATAATCTATATTTTTCAAGTTGTTTATCTTCAGACGAGCTACTAATGGATTGTCGCCATAAAGTGTATGATTAATTGTGTCGCTGAAAGCTGTCATTGGTTCAGCCTCTGCATTTTTTAGTGCAGACTCCATTCTTTCGATAAACGAATCAAAAGCATCTTGGTCTTGACGTGGTGCGCTAAAGTATAGATACACAAGTTGCAACATTGTTTCAAAATCTTTGATAGATGATGACCCGTTGAAGCCTTGTGATGTTAAGCCCACTGTTGGCTTGGCAGATGCTGTTTTTCCAGCCAGCACTTTGCGTAAGTTTACTGTGCTAAAGTTGCCAACACCACCCAATGTCATGATGTCGCTCATAACTTTTGCATTCAGTGGATCTTGCATTGCATATTGCGAATAGCCACCAGTGCTTGAAGCAGTCATCATTATTTGATCGTCTTTGAAGTCAGTCTCTTTCAAAACAACTTTCATGCCGTTTGATAGTGTCCAAACTGTTGCCCCTAGCTCTTCGTTAGTTTCAATTTTTGCTATTTCTCCTTGTGTAGGAGGTGTTACAATGAGAGGTTCGTCAGAAACTTCTTCGGCATAGGCTTCAATCTCTTCAGCTTTAGTACTCTCTACAAGAGCTAGTATTTCTTCTTGAGTAGGATATACCAAACTTTCTTTTTCGGGACCCGAAATAGAGATAACCATGTTGTTGTCTTGAATCATTTGAGCAACCGACTGATTGATTACTTCTAATGGTATATTAGGTGCAACCATATTTATCATGTTATACTGATACTCAATGCCAGGGAAAGGTTCGTTGTTGGTAAAGCTATTTACATACTCTTGAGAGTAAGCACTGTTGGGCTGTTTGTCTCTGTTGTTGTAAGCGTTTTCGTAATTTTTGATTGTATTTTCGCGTGCTCTTTCATATTCCGATTCTGTAAATCCAAATCTCTTCATACGTTCAGTTTCACGAATCATAGCAGCTAAAGCATCTTCAATTTTGTCGTCAGCCGATGCCGATGCTACCGTCCAAGCGTCTTTTGTTTTTGCTACAAAATAGGGACCATCGAAAGCATAAGCACCTAGAAATGGAGCATTTGGCTTTTGAGTTATCTCATTGAAACGGTCATTTATCATGTCGGCTGTTACACTTTTGATGTAATCCAAAACAAGTCCAGCTTGCGATAATTTAATTTCGTCGGGTAGAGGCTCGTGTTTGTAGAAAAGCATCAAACTGGTGCTAGTTGCTTCTTTATCTGTTGCAATAGAAACAATTGTTTCTTCGTTGTCTGGAACAGGAAAGTAAACACGTTCGGCTGCATCGGGGTCTAACTCTATTTTTGAGAATAATTCTATTACTTTCTTCTCTACTTCCTCTGCATCAATATCTCCCACAATGATGATGCCTTGCAAATCGGGACGATACCATTTTTCGTAGTAGTCGCGAATCTCTTGGTGTTCAAAGTTGTTGATAACATCAATACTTCCGATAGGCAAACGGTTGGCATATTTGCTATCTTTGTACATAACAGGAAGCATCTTCTCCCACAAGCGCGATTGTGCGCCACCTCTGGTGCGCCACTCTTCTCTAATTACTCCGCGTTCGCTTTCAATTTCTTCTCCTTCAAGGGCAATCTCATTTGCCCAGTCGTGAAGAATCAAAAGTGAAGAATCGACCATTCCTTCGCGCATTACTGGCACATTTGATAAGTAGTAAACTGTTTCGTCAAATGATGTGTAAGCGTTTACGTTCTCTCCAAATTTAACGCCATTCTCTTCCAAAAAGTTAAGCATCTCTTTCCCTGGGAAGTTGGTTGTACCATTAAATGCCATGTGCTCTAAGAAGTGAGCCAATCCTGCTTGAGAATCCTCTTCTAGCATCGACCCTACTTTTTGAGCGATGTAGAAATCGGCTCTGTTTTCGGGAAGGCTGTTGTGACGAATGTAGTAGGTCAACCCATTGTCCAGCTTTCCGTGTCTCACGGACGGGTCCATAGGTTGTGGTGGGTTTTGTTGAGCGAAAGCTGTTATGCTAATAACGAGTATCGCTAACAATGGTAGTATTTTTCTCATTTTACGTTTGTTAGTTGAATATTGAGTTTTAGATTCTATCTAAAACTATTTTAATTAAATCTTCTGTTGATACTTTGTAGTTAGCATTCGATTCTAAAGCTACTCTGTTGGCTATGATAGCACAAACTGTCATCGATTTGTGTCCCATCATTTTGCTTAAGCCTGCAATAGCCGAACTCTCCATTTCGTAGTTGGTGATAGAGTGACCTTGAAAACGGAAGGACTCTATTTTTGAATTCAGTTCTGCGTCAGCCAATGGTAATCTTACATGCCTGCCTTGAGGACCATAAAATCCGATAGCCGATATAGTAACACCTTTTATCATATCATGTCCAATTTGTTCTACTAAATCTTCATCGGCACTCACCACATAGGGTGAACAATGAAGGGGCGACCAATTGACATGTTTTTTGAACGACTCTTCAAACTCCTCTTCTCTTACCTCTGCCGAACCATCGTAATAGTGAATGAGTCCATCAAATCCTAAAGATTTTTCGGCAACTACAAAAGAACCTACTGGGCAGTGTGGTTGCATACCACCTGAAGTGCCAACACGAACTATTGTAAGTTGTTTGAATTCTTTCTTTACCTCACGCGTTTCAAAATCTACATTTGCCAAAGCATCTAGTTCGGTTACAACAATATCGATGTTGTCTGTGCCAATGCCGTGCGACATAGCTGTGATTCTCTTTCCTTTATACATACCCGTTACCGTATGAAACTCTCTGCTTTGTATGTCGCATTCGATAGAGTCGAAAAAAGCTGCAGTCATGGTTACCCTTCCTGGGTCTCCCATCACTATTATTTTGTCAGACAGTTGCTCAGGCTTGATATGTAAATGGAATACACTTCCATCTGAGTTTATAATTAATTCTGATTCAGGTATTTTTCTCATAATAGTTTCCTTTAGATTATTTGCTAGGTCCTATTTTATCGGAACCTGTTTGTGGTTTAGATATCGCATCGCGCATTTCTGTATCAGATTGAATATTCTTCATTCTGTAGTAATCCATCACACCAATGTGACCCGATCTGAAAGCTTCTGCCATTGCCAATGGTATTTCGGCTTCGGCTTCAATAACTTTGGCGCGCGCTTCTTGTGCTTTGGCTTTCATCTCTTGCTCGAGGGCAATAGCCATGGCACGGCGTTCCTCGGCGCGTGCTTGAGCAATGTTTTTGTCGGCTTGTGCTTGGTCTATCTGTAGTACAGCACCAATGTTTTTACCAATATCTATGTCTGCAATATCAATCGATAGAATTTCGAATGCAGTACCAGCATCCAATCCTTTTTTCAAAACAAGTTTTGAGATAGAATCTGGGTTTTCGAGCACCGATTTGTGCGAAGCTGATGAACCAATGGAAGATACAATACCCTCGCCTACACGAGCCAAAATAGTTTCCTCGCCTGCACCACCTACCAATTGCTTGATGTTGGCACGAACCGTTACACGAGCTTTTGCTATCAACTGAATACCGTCTTTTGCCACAGCCGTTACTGGAGGAGTGTCAATTACCTTTGGGTTTACCGACATTTGTACTGCTTGCAACACATCTCTACCCGCAAGGTCGATAGCAGTACCCATTTGAAAAGATAGGTCGATGTTGGCTTTTGATGCAGATACCAATGCATGCACCACTTTTTCGACATGACCACCTGCTAAGTAATGAGCCTCAAGGTCGTCTCGTGTCACATCTTTGAGCCCTGCTTTGTGTGCTTCAATCATTGCATACACAATGGTGCGTGGCGGAACACGTCGCAAGCGCATTAAGAATAACTGTACCAGAGATATATGTACTCCAGCCGATAGTGCGTTTATCCATAAGAAAAACGGAACGTAGTAGAAAAAAATGATTACTATGAACAGCAACGCTGCTGCAATCATCAAAATTGTAAATTCCATAATATTTGTTTTTAGTGTTTATTGATTAGTTGTTGTTTCTATGTTATTTTAGTGTGTCTAATTCTCTTTTTTTGAAACAAGTATGTTCGACCATTCAACCTTGTTTACTACCACCTCAGTGTCTTCATCTATCAACTCTCCATTTATCGATTTTGCTTCTACAGTTAAGTTATTGATAAACACCTTGCCAATAGGGTTTAAGCGTGATTGGGTGATGCCTTCGTCGCCTATATTTATTTTAGCTAAATCGGATGTGTCAACTTTTGAATCAATATTTGTTGTAAGAGAAATACGCCTCAACGATTTTGACTTAATGAAATAGATGAAGCTTCCTGCAAGTAATAGTGCAGCTATAACAAGCGATAAGTTGCCTGCCACTGTGCCCATATACATGTAGGCATAGGCTATGCCACCTACTAAGAAAATAAATCCAGCTATGCCCGAAACAGTTATGCCTGGCAAAAGAAAAATCTCTACCAACAGAAATATTATGCCTAAAAGTATAACGAGCGTAACAATTATTAAATTGAATGTCATGAGCTATTATTTGGATACGTTAATGTGTTTTATTTCTTCATTTCGTGCCATCACTTTTATAACTCTACATTGGTCATACAGTTCGCCAATTTTTTTCTCCATTAAGAGTATATCTGTGGTTAATGATGCTTTGCTGGTGGATGATGCTACGGCATATTGAGCACGCTTTATTGCTAACTGTTCTTTTGCTTCTTCTAGCACCCTTTCAGCCTCCATAGCATCGGTAAAAAGTTCTCTCGCGCTAAAGCTTTTAAAATCTGCCATGTGATGATACGTGTAATCGTCATTAATAACAAATTTGAAGTCGTGTTGTTTGCTTTCTTCGATAGTATTTAGGGCTTGTGCTTTGTTTAATACATTAGCGTAGTCAACGCCATCTCTCCAGCTGTCTTTGATGCTACTTATTTTAGCGCGACTGGCAAGGTAATCTTCCTCTTCGCTCTCAACCAAAGTCACTTTTTGGTTGGGTATGAAAGTATATACACAAACTTTGTCTTCGGGTTGATACCTATCACTTGCAAACCATCCTACACCTTTTTGTTCGTCAATCACCATCATATAGTCGTTGAAAGGCGAATTGAAAGGCATATTCATTTGATTGGGGCTGAGGTATGTGTCAGAGTATAAGTTGTAGCGCGATACAAAAAGGTCGTAACCTCCAATTGATTCGTGTCCTTTGCTAGCAAAATAAATAGTTAGTCCGTCTGACATGATAAAGGGGTATGCTTGGTCTTGAGCATCGCTGATGGGGGAGGGTAGCATTTTTTCGTTGCCATAGTTATCCAACATTTTTTCCATTGTGAAGAGCGTGCTTCCTTGCTCAGTAGCTGGGCGTGAAAAGTAAACTTTCGTTTTTCTTTCATTCATATATACAACAGAATTGTTGTAGTTCTGTTGTTCTTTAAAAAAATTGCGTGTCCATTGTAGCGAGCCCCCTTCGTTGCTAAGGTAGTACGCATCAAGAAAATCGTTTTTTGAGACAACTATACTATCTATTATTTGAATATCTTCGGTACGGCTTACCAATCTTTCTAGTCGCTCGGCATATTCGCGCTCCTCCTCCAGCATTGCTAGTGCTTCTTTGTCACGTCGTTTAGCCCGCTCATAAACTTTAAATTCTTTTTCTGCTGCTTCAAACTTATATTGCATGGCATATAGTCGCCCCAAGTAAAGTGTGGCAGCATGGTAGTTTCTCTTTTTAGCTAAAGCCAATGATTGTTCGGCAGTCTTTGTATCGCCTGTGTATAAGGCTGTTCTGCCTAGTAGATAGTTGATGTAGGCATCGGTAGGCTTTTCTTCCAACTCTCTCTCTAAAAGCTGTTTGGCTTGGCTATATTCGCCTTCGTTGTATAGTTTTTGTGCCTCTTCCGATACTTGGCTGAAAAGCAAAGCTGGGAAAAGCAAAAACATCAAAAATGTAATTTTATATATTTTCATTGCTCATTCAGATAGTTCTAATTATCAAAGGTAATAATATACTTTTTATATATCATTATAATTCTCTTAAATATAGTGTAAATGATGTTTGAGAGTTTGTTTGCTTAAAATAGCATATCTCCTATTATTTGTGATATTGTTATATTCCAACGCGATGAAAAGCCCTAATTTTTTCCTAGAGTAACATTTCAACGTGATGAAAAGCACCAACTTTTTTTGTTATCATCTCTATCCTTTTCCAACTTCCCATTAAATTATCATCTCTTTTTTTTATATATTTGCACTCTCAAAAAACAACAAAACTATGGATGAAAAAATAATTATTCTCGATTTCGGTTCTCAAACTACTCAACTTATTGGACGTAGAATACGTGAACTCAATACCTATTGCGAAATAGTGCCTTACAACAAATTTCCTCATGGAGATGATGCTGTGAAGGGGGTGATTCTATCGGGTAGTCCATATTCTGTTAATGATGCTGAAGCTTTTGAAATAGACTTGTCTGAGATAAGGAAAAAGTTTCCTATTCTTGCTATAGGATATGGTGCGCAATTTATTGCACAATCTGAGGGAGCTGATGTAAGCCAAACAACTGCGCAAGCCTATAACAGTGAACAGGTAACCTCTTCGGCAAAAGATGACTTGTTTGAAGATATACTCGACACTTTTGCCGCTTCGATGGCTCAAGGAGGCACTATTACAAACCTGCCAGAAACCCTCCAACCTCTTGCATCAACTGAAACTGAAGTAGTAGCCTATCGCATCAAAGATGAACCAACATGGGGAGTGCAGTTTCATCCAGAAGTTGTTGACACTGAAGAGGGGACAAAGTTGCTCTCCAATTTCTTGAATATATGTGAGTGTGAAAGAGATTGGACCCCAGCTTCTTTTGTAAAGTCAACTGTGAGAAACTTAAAACAAGAACTGAGCGACGATAAAGTTATATTAGCGCTTTCGGGTGGTGTTGATTCCTCTGTTGCTGCCGTATTGCTTCATCAGGCTATTGGCAAGAACTTAACTTGTGTGTTTGTTGACCATGGTTTGCTTCGCAAAAACGAATTTGAAGATGTGCTGACCGATTATGAGCATTTAGGATTGAATGTTATTGGTGTTGATGCCAAGGAGCGTTTCTATAGTGCGTTGAAAGGAGTGGTTGACCCCGAAGAGAAAAGAAAAATTATTGGTAAAGGTTTTATCGATGTTTTTGATGAGGAGGCTCACAAACTAAAAGATATTAAGTGGTTGGCACAAGGCACTATCTATCCCGATGTTATAGAGTCTATTTCTGTAACCGGCAGTGTTATTAAGAGCCATCACAATGTGGGAGGATTGCCCGAGAAGATGAATTTGAAGCTCTGCGAGCCATTAAAGTTGCTATTTAAAGATGAGGTGCGAAAGATTGGTCTCGAATTGGGGATGAAGCCACATCTTATTCATCGTCATCCCTTTCCTGGTCCTGGTTTAGGAATTAGGATTCTTGGAGATATTACTCCTGATAAAGTGCGCATTGCACAAGAGGCTGATTATATTTATATATCCAATCTGCGTAGTGCTGGCTTGTACAACAAAGTATGGCAGGCAGGTGCTATATTGCTTCCTGTTCAATCGGTAGGTGTAACCAACGATGCGCGCACTTACGAAAGCACAATTGCACTGCGTGCAGTAACATCAGTTGATGCTCTCACTGCCGATTGGTCGCAACTCCCTTATGATTTCTTAGCGAAGGTAAGCAATGAAATTATCAACAATGTGAAGGGGGTGAATAGGGTAGTGTATGACATTTCGTCGAAACCACCAGCTACTATAGAGTGGGAGTAGCAATGTTGAAACAACCTGTAAGAGCTCTCTCGAAAAACTTCTTTCATTACAAACAGCTTGTGGGAGCTTACCGTAGGACTTCTTTCATCACAAACAACTTGTGGGAGCTTATCGGAGGACTTCTTTCATTACAAACAGCTTGTGGGAGCTTA
>CAZUHZ010000083.1:0-8601 GCA_964620895.1 uncultured Dysgonomonadaceae bacterium
AAAATAAATTACTCAGAACACATTATATTGCAGGTGATCCCTTTTTCTCTATCAAACCAAGCAATTACACATACATTAACACAAAAGTCAATATCTATATAACGCTAACTGGCATATTAAACATCCCTGTTTTTGCTGTTATAAAAGATATCACTCTTGTATGTACCGAAATATTTTCAATAACGGTTTTACTGTAAAAACAAATACTCACTTAGCAAAATAATAACCAATCTCTACAAACAGCTAATATACAAAGTAGTAAATGCATACCAGTGCTTAATTCAACTTTGCCATTAACAAAACTAGAACATCCATCACTCAAATTGCGACATATTTTTAAAAGTGCTGCAACACCTGTTATTCTATTTACCATCCATTTTCAATAACAATTGACTCTCCATTTTCACTATTTCAACGATATTCTTCCCAAATCTACGCTCAGATACCAAATAAATTTCTCGCACTTTGAGATGTGTAAACATCCTTATTGTTATTTTACTTATTAGGCAACTGCTTTTAGTGTTTTTCAATTTATTGCGAGCGTAAACCAACTAACAAACACCCATTTTTAGCTAAATTTTGATGGAAATAGACATCTCTATGACCGAGTATTCTAATTGTCAGGTTTAGATATAGCAGTTAAACACCTATCCTATTAAGCATTATTAAGACAATGTGATTTTGAAGCTCACACTCATAGAATTTATAGAAAACTATAATCTCAAGCCACTAAACATTAGCATATATATTGATAATAATGCAATGAATATTAAGCATAAAGCAGTAGAAGTTGTCATTTTTGGCTTTATTCGCACTATAACTATATCTGTTCTACATAGTTTTATGTATATTTGCACCTAAATAGTCAAAAAGATAACGAAATACTTTGCTTAAAATATAGGTTTTAAAAACACTCTTCATGAAAAAATACAGATTGATAAACAACATTGCAGGTTGGACAATTTTTGTAATTGCTGCTGTTGTTTACTTGATGACAATAGAACCAACAACTAGCTTTTGGGATTGTGGTGAATTCATTACATCGGCATATAAACTAGAAGTGGGACATCCTCCGGGAGCTCCTTTTTTTATGCTCACAGCCAATGCTTTCACCCAACTTACATCCGACCCTGCCAATGTGGCAGTTTTAGTGAATGCTATGTCGGCACTGTTAAGTGCACTAACCATATTGTTCCTGTTTTGGACAATAACACACTTGACACGAAAGCTTGTTTTGAAAACCAATCAACAGTTCTTGACTGTGGGTCAAATAGTTGTGGTGATAGGTAGTGGATTGGTGGGTGCTCTTGCTTATACCTTCTCCGACACCTTTTGGTTTTCGGCCGTTGAAGCAGAGGTATATGCTTTCTCTTCAATGTTTACCGCATTGGTGTTCTGGCTTATACTCAAATGGGAAGACAATGCCGACAAACCACACTCAGATAAATGGATAGTGCTAATTGCTTATATGATGGGACTATCGATAGGTGTTCACTTGTTGAACCTACTTTGTATCCCTGCAATAGTACTTATTTACTATTTCAAGAAAAACGATACTGTTAATTGGAAAGGAACTACCCTATCTCTACTGTTATCTTTTGGGCTAATAGTTGTATTGATGTATGGCATCATACCAGGATTTACCAAAGTGGGCGGATGGTTTGAATTATTGACAGTAAATACATTCGGAATGTCATACAACTCAGGCCTATTTATCTATCTTATAGCCTTAGTTGGTGTAATAATTTGGAGCATCGTAGAAACAATGTCTCAAAACCCCAATATGTCTAGAGTAAGGCTCACCTTTTTGTTGGCTCTTGCTCTATCGGGTGTTCTTTTTATAGGCGACAGCATTTGGCTTTGGATAGCACTTATAGGAGGCACAGCACTATTTGCATTCAAGTCGAAAAAAGCAAACACTAAACTAATCAATCTTACAATGAGTAGCCTTTTGGTAATATTAATTGGTTATTCATCTTTTGCCCTCATCCCAATCAGATCAATTGCGAACCCTCCAATGGATCAAAACTCACCCGAAGATGTATTTAGTTTGGGCAGGTATCTTAATCGAGAGCAATATGGTGACAGACCATTAATATATGGTAGAACTTTTGCATCGGATGTAGCAAGGAAAGCCGATGGATCAATAGAACCAGCTTCAGAAAAAAAGAGATACAACCAAATCATCAAATCATCGCCAGATGAAAAAGATAGATATGTAGCTACCACCTCTAATACTTATAAATATACCAACTCAATGTTGTTCCCTCGAATGCATTCAAATAGCAGCAACCCTAATTTTAACAACCATTTAACAGGTTACAAAATGTGGGGAGGAATAAAAAATGAGAAGCAAACACCAACGATGTTGGACAACATACGCTTTTTATTTTCCTACCAATTAAATTATATGTATTGGCGCTACTTTATGTGGAATTTCTCGGGACGTCAAAATGATGTTCAAGGAGATGGAAGCATTACGCGTGGCAATTGGATTACTGGTATCTCTTTTATCGATGAACATGTATTGGGATTAGGCCCACAAACAGATATAGCTCCCGATGTGGCAGACAATAAAGCAAGAAATGCATATTATATGCTACCATTTTTACTTGGTGTTATTGGAATAATATATCAATTGCGCCTCAAGGAGAAAGGCTTCCAAAGTTTCTTGGTGGTATTTATGTTGTTTTTCATGACAGGTATTGCTATTGTGCTCTATCTAAACCAAACTCCATTCGAGCCACGCGAAAGAGACTATGCTTATGCAGGGTCGTTCTATGCTTTTACTATATGGATAGGTATAGGTGTGGCAGGCATTGCAAGTTTTCTGAGAAAATACTTAAACAATACTACAGTGGCGAGTGGAGCAGCCACACTGCTAGGAATATTAATTCCGATTCAAATGGCTGGGCAAAACTGGGACGACCATGACCGCTCTAATAGAACTTCTGCTAGAGATATAGGAAAAAACTACTTAACAAGTGTTGCCCCTAACGGAATTATATTCTGTAATGGCGACAATGACACTTTCCCATTATGGTATGCACAAGAAGTGGAAGGATACAGAACTGATGTACGTGTATGTAATCTAAGCTACCTACAAACAGAGTGGTATTTAGATCAAATGGTACGTGAATCTTATGATTCAGAACCACTACCCATATCTTGGACACAACAGCAATATTCGGGTGATAGAGGCACACATGCCTATCTATTCACGCGCCAGCAAATTGAGGGTGCATTGCGAAACAGCAATATCCCCCCTATACAATTTGCTTCTTATTTTGATGCAGAAGCTTTTAAAGACTCCATGTCACTATCAAAAGTAATGGAAGATTTACGCGACGGCGCAAAACCACCTAAAAATCCTTTTGTTGATACTGGAGGTGTTATACCTTCAGATAAGTTATACTTAGATATAGACACGGCAAAAGTTGACTGGGCGGAATTAAACACACTCCCTACAAGCAAAATGACAGTAAACCTTGCAGGGAAGTCAGGATTGTATCGACAAGAGTTGATGATTCTTGAATTGCTTTCAAATATTAATAAAGATAATTGGAAACGCCCCTTGTATTATGCTACTACAGTAGGTCATGACACGCATTTAAATATGACACCCAATTTTTCACTCAATGGGCTAACATATCGAGTTACACCAGGACAACCTCTTGAAGGTGGTGTAAACACAGAGGTAATGTTTGACAATATGATGAACAAGTTTGAGTGGGGTGGGTTTGACAATCCAGACGTCTATTTAGATGAAAACAATAGGCGCATGTTTAGTCAAATGCGCAATTTATTTTCAATGCTTATTGAAGCTCTTGTTAATAAAGGAGAAAATGAGAAGGCGCTCCAGGCTCTCGAAAAAGCATTGACAGTGCTTCCATCGGCAAGCATGCCTTTTGGGCATGAATCAATTCCACTGGCAGAAGCTTATTTACGTTTGGGTGAAGCTGATAAAGGCAATGCTATTATAGAAGAAATAGAAAATAGAATATACATGAACCTTGATTGGTATAACCGCCTTTCGCCAAGACAATTGAGAAATTCCTCATCAGACATCTTGCATTACAATTTAGGTATATTGTTACGCATCACAGACCTATATCAAATATACGATCACGAGAAATATGCATCGCATGTAGATGATCTATTGAGTTGGTCACAGTTTTATTACAACCAAGGATTAGGACAATTAGCCAATACTGTGCTGAAAGAGGTAACAGATGGATCTATTCGCAATTATTATTCAGCTTCCGACGACACGATAAGAAAATCGGTGGAAGAAGAAATAATGCAAAAATCACTCCAGCTAATACAGCAATACAGCCCTGAGTTACTTCAACATTACAACACTCAGCAAGAATAAACCATCTAATTAAACTGAGAGGATGTATATAGATAGATTTGTCTTCTATAAACATCCTCTTTCTTGATGAAACTTTTATGCTAATTGAGCAACCACCAAAACTATACAGAATGCTTTTCCCAAAAAGCATCTGGAGGATTCCTCTTGAAAACAAGAAAATGGTGTACCTAACTTTTGATGATGGACCTATTCCTGAAGTTACTCCTTGGGTACTAGATATATTGGATAAGTATAAGATCAAAGCTACATTTTTTTGTGTAGGAGACAATGTTCATAAACACCCCGATATATATAAAGAAATACTAAAGCGTGGTCATAGAGTAGGAAACCATACACACAACCATCTGCAAGGATGGAAAACCTTTGGGACAAAGTTTGTAGATAACGTGAAACAAAGTAGCAAGTTAATTCAATCAAACCTCTTCAGACCCCCTCATGGACACATGTTTATGTACCAACTTACCCACCTTCATTTTTTGGGATACAAAACAATAATGTGGGATGTGGTGACACGCGACTATAGCAAGCGACTGACACCAGTTCAGGTATTTGATAATGTAAAGAAATATACACGCGATGGCTCTATAATAGTGTTTCACGACTCATTGAAAGCCGAAAAAAACTTACACTATGCTCTACCCCACTCTATTGAATGGTTGCTAAAAGAAGGATATACTTTTGGAGCAATTGAGTAAGTGTTGAAGATATGTGCACACTAAAGTAAAGAAACAGAGATTTATTTTCGTTTAAAACCTTTATAATATGTTTGACAAGCTAGTAGCTATAGAGCCTGTAGGCTTAATTGAGAGTGCCGAAAAACAACTAAACGACTTTGCAAAAGAAGTTGTGCTACATCGTGACATTCCAAATGATAACACCGAGATTTGCAAAAGGATAGGCAATGCCGATGCAATTCTACTAAGCTACACTACAACATTAACAAAAGAGGTGTTGAAACAATGTAACAACCTAAAATACATTGGTATGTGCAATTCACTCTACTCACCCGAAAGTGCTAATGTTGACATACTTTATGCTAACAAACAAGGAATAACTGTTACGGGCATTAGAGATTATGGAGACGAAGGTGTGGTGGAATATGTTGTAAGTGAATTGGTGCGTTGCTTGCATGGTTTTGGAACAAACCCTGATGGAACTCAAGTTGAACCATGGAATGGTATTCCTGAAGAGACAACTGGCTTAAATTGTGGAATAGTTGGTTTAGGAAAACTTGGAGGTATGATAGCTGATGCGCTCTCTTTTTTTGGTGCAAATATATCTTACTTTGCGCGTAGTGAAAAGACTGATGCTATAAAAAAGGGATATAAGTTCCTCCCCTTGCCTGAATTGATGGAGAAGAGCGAAGTTGTAATTTGTTGTTTAAATAAAAACACTATCCTGCTCCACCAAAACGAGTTTGATAAATTTGGCAATCACAAAATACTATTCAATGTGGGTCTTTCTCCTTCATGGGATGCAGAGCCTTTTGAAAAATGGCTGAATAATGACAGCAATATTTTTTATTGCGATTCACTAGAGGCATTAGACAACAACAGTTTGATAAACCTCCCCAATGTAAGATGCATGGGTGTGTCTTCAGGAAGAACAAAACAAGCCTTCGATAGACTTAGCCAGAAAGTAATTCAAAACCTATCAGAATACAATGGGTGAGGTAATGTTACGTAAAGTATTTACTATACTCCAACCTGCTATGTCTGAAGTTTTGCTGTAAACATTTAATTCAGCCTTCACCTCTTCACTTTGCATTGTAATAGAGTGTTTATCACCTTTATATGCTGGTATAGAATTGATAGAAACATTTATTTTGTTAGGTCCAACTGATGCTAGTGATGCTGCTACAGCAACATTTACCTTAGTAGGGAAAAGTGCAATTGCTTCTTTTGCATTGCCGTTGAATACTTCCCTCTTCTCATTTTCGAGTTTATCATCATACACCTCTGTATTGACTAAAGAAGCAGGAGATTTTTCTGTTTTAAAATTGACAGTTGACTCTCCCATTAAAGCTACTGTGCGTAGCACATCCAATCCACCAATTGCACCAGAAGGGATATATACTTTCACTCCATTTTTGAGAGCGGCTTTTTGCACCTCTTCGTAAAAGTCTTCATCGGCAAAGGCGCCTATAGATAATGGTATAATTGAAGACCCATTTTCTAAAGCATCTAACGCAAAACTTTTCAAGGCACTTGGCGATGCTGTTTCTACAATGTAATCGGGTTTCAAAGCTAACAACTCGCTAGTTAAATCAAAAGCCTCACAGCTAACTGTTGTTTGAACATTATTCACCTGGTTGGCAAGATATTGAGCTTTGCTCAATGTTCGTGACATAGTACCTACCAAACGATAGTTTGGCAACAATCCTTTGATGAGTGCATCAACTACAATTTCGGCTAGTTTGCCACAACCAACAATACCAAAGGTTTTAATTTCCATGTTTGAATAGTTTTATAATTAAACTCTTTTTCTATACAAATGTCATGCTTAATAAATTAAGAAATCCCTCTTAATCATTTAGCTCTTTCTCCTCCTTAAGCAACTTTACAGCATCACACAAATCATTGTACCACTTCTCGCCAAACTTTCTTATCAATGGCTCTTTCAAGAACTTATATAACTCAACCCCCTCTCGCTCTCCAAGCTCAACTGCAGGTCTGCACACAGACCACCTATGATAGTTTACCGCAGTAAAATCGCGATATTTTTGCAAACGGATTGGATATAAATGACAAGATATAGGTTTCGAAACAGTTATTCTACCTTCACGGTACGCTTTATCTATCACACATTTACACACACCATCCTCTTCGAAATAAGTAAACACACACTCATCACCATTTATAATAGAGGTAACCAACTCCCCATCGTAATCTTTATACGATATACCTTGCTCATTGATAAGCTCTTGAGCCGTTGTAGAAAGCTCATCCCAAATTATAGGGAGAATCTCATTTATCTTATCGTTCTCTTCTTTTTCTAACGGAGCTCCAGCCTCACCGTCCACACAACATTGACCTTTGCACTTGCCAAGGTCGCATATAAATTGCGATTCTATTACGTCTAAGGATATAATTGTGTCGTCTATTTGCAACATATTTATTTTTAATTAAAACATTAATAAGTAACTAACTATCAACTTGCTTGCATGTTTTGGATTGAAACAACCAAAAGAGATAGATGAGCAAACCTAAGCTTACAAGTCCGGCAACAAGAAAAGTTGAAGATACAGGTAGATTTTCTAAATATTGATATAAAGAGTTGTCACTAAAGAAAAAATTGAATGTTACTACCAATGCATTGTTTAAAAAATGTACAAAGATAGGTATCCACAAATTTTTTGAATAAACAAACAAATATCCAAGCACAACACCCAATATAATGCGCGGCAAGAAGCCATAAAACTGCATGTGCATCAAGCTAAATATAAATGCTGCCATCCATACACCAATATGCTTGTTTTTGAATAACTTAACCAATAGTTTTTGCAATACACCTCTAAAAAAAACCTCTTCTGCAACAGCTGCGAAAACTCCTATAAACAGAATATTACCTAGAAAGTCCCAAACAGAAGTTCCATCAAGCAACAAGCTAGTAGTAGCTTGTGCCGATTGTTCTAAATTTTGCATCCACAACTCCACTCCACTCAACCATTCGGGAAGTACCAACATTTGATTTATTTCCAGTAGCAATGATATTAAAGGCATCCCCACTAGCAGTATAATAAATGCGAGTAGATATAAAACAGGTGAATTATTAGAACGGTTAAGTTCTAAAAAAGTGGCAGGCTTGTGACCACTCCAAGTAACAAGAGTAATAGCGGGCAGAAAGAACATAAGCACCATTTGGAAAGCAGAGCTTACTCGTAGCCCCCAAGCTGAATGCATCAATTGCCCGCCCCACAAACCATTGATAACAGTTACAAGACTACCTGCAAGAAAAAGACCCGCTAAACAGAATATAAAAAGGTATATTATCTGTGAGAGCGGACTCGAATTTTCAAAAGCTTTCATAGAAAAGTTTATTTAGAATGCAAAGATACAAAAGAAAGGCGCAAAATTACAACTGTCGCAATATCAATTGCTCATTAAATGTATGCATCTAACATAGAACTAAATAAAACAGAAGAGAGGTTTGCAGATAAAACTATTTTCACTATCTTTGCATCCGCTTTGCGCAATCTCTGTTGAGACGGTCTCTGACATATTGCG
>CAZUHZ010000084.1:0-8571 GCA_964620895.1 uncultured Dysgonomonadaceae bacterium
ACCACATACCTCACACCCCACACCCCATTAATAATTAACCCTGTAGAAATATTAATTCTGATTTCGCAGGGCAGGCAATTAACCATTATCCACCACCCCCTTCCTCCCATTTTAAATAACAAAACATTTTTCGTACTTTTGATTCATCAAAATAGTACATAGAAAAATGGTAAAAATTACAAGAGCCAACAAGCAACACATCCCCCTAATAAGGGAGCTGTCCGAAGAGATATGGGCCCCTACATTTGCCCCTATTCTGACCAAGCAACAGATAGCGTATATGATGGAGATGATGTATAGCCCAAGCTCGCTGAAGGAGCAAATGAGTAGTGGGCATGAATATATAGTAGCACAAAGGGACAAGGAGATTGTGGGGTATCTGTCGTATGAACTGAACTGCGGAGAGAGTGGCAAGACGAAGATTCACAAGCTCTACATATTGCCCCAACATCAGAGAGGTGGTGTGGGCAAAGCAATGGTGGACTATGTGGCGCAACAAGCCCTGCAAGCCAACAATAGTGCTCTTTACCTAAATGTGAACAAGCACAACGACAAGGCGATAGGCTTTTACAAAAAACACCATTTCGTTTTGGCAAAAGAGGAGGTGATAGATATTGGCAAGGGGTTTGTGATGGACGACTATGTGTTTGAGCTACCACTAAGATAATTTTGTAACAACAACAAAAATAAAATTTAGGGATGATGAAAAAACGTGTTACTAATTATATAAAAGCAAGGGTGAGGTCGTTTGAGTATGCTCTCAATGGTATTTATTTTCTATTTATAGACGAGCCCAATGCAATAGTGCAAGCTATACTTGCCATTGTGGCACTTGTGATGGGTGTGTTGCTACGCATTTCATCGATAGAGTGGATAATACTTTGCCTTGTTATAGGCTTAGTGCTTGCCATGGAGGCAGTGAACTCTGCGATAGAGAATTTGGCTGACTTTGCTAGCAATAAAAGAATAGAAGAGAGCATCAAAAAAACAAAAGATTTGAGCGCAGCTGCTGTTCTGTTTACTTCTATAACAGCACTGATAACTGGATTGATTGTTTTTCTTCCTAAACTACTGAGCTTCTTATTTTAAACTTTAGAAACTGACATGATAAACACTGACAACTATCGCCAAGAGATGCGTGCTATAAGAGATGCCGACATAGACACTGCCAACAAATCGATAGAGCTGAAACAACTACTAGAAAGGCTTTGCAAAGAGGCTACGCAGCACGAGGCTATGCAATTTTCGACTCTCTTTTCGCGCATCGTATTTATAGCTCAAAAACACAACTTGCCAAAACAAACTGAGTGGGAGTTGCAAAACTTTAGGGTGAAGGTGAGGGAGCAAGTAAGTAACAATAAGCCTATTGACACAAAAACATACAACCAATCTGAACGTGCCTTGCTAGAACTGTGCCAACACCTTTCGGGCGAAGCGGTTGTTGCCAAAAAGGATGTGGAGCCTGAGGGTGACACGGACGATGCCACTAAACTGCTGGAGCATGAAGAGGCAGCCTACAATGCTACCAAAACCTTGATTGAGGAGGCAATACGTGTTCAAATACTATCTATAGATAAGGAGGATTGCACCATGCTGTGTGCTGTGGAGAAAAACCCGGGCAAGCAAGTTACTGTTCGCTACCATGTGAGCCTCCACAATGATATATTCACCCCATCGGTTTCGCTATTTAAAGAGGGGGCACAACTCAACCTTGTGGACAATACATTGGATGGGGATGGCTATCTTGTGCCCAAGATTATAGTGTTAGAGCCCGACTACTTGATAGATGCATCGGCTATTGCCAACTGCTTCAATAATTATAGCACATCGCACCTCAACTATTTTATGAATAAGTTTCAGTTGATGGAAAACAGGCACTACCTATTGATGGGTAACTTGGCAAACTATTTTCTTGATGAATTGATATTTGCCGACAATCCCGATGAGTTGGAGTTTGACAAGGTTTTTCTGCAATCTTTCAAGCAGTCGCCTTTTGAATATGCCACTTGCGAGGATATACTGTCGGACGAGGATTTTCGTCAATTTATGGTGAAGGCTAACACTCAATTCAACACTATAAAAAGGGTAATAACCGAAGATTTTCCGCAACAAAACATCCATCCTAAGAGGAGTACATTAGAGCCATCGTTCTTTAGCGAAAAGTATGGATTTCAAGGACGATTAGACCTATTGCAAACAGGATATGAGAACAACCCCTACAAGATAGTAGAGTTGAAATCGGGGCGTTTGCCATGGCCTCCCAATCAGGTGGGCAAGATAACGCTGAGCCACGAAGTGCAAACTGCAGTGTATAGGTTGATGATAGAGAGTGTTTACAATCAGTCGTCGCGCAATATAGATGCTGCTATTCTCTATTCTGCCGCCATCCATGAGGGGCAAAACCTACGCTTTGCAGCCATCTATCAAAACCTTGAGAAGCAGATACTGAATATGCGCAACCTTATTGTGTACACAGAGTATGCCATTAGCCAAGGAGGGGTAGAGGATGTGGAAGCACTATTTAGAAGCTTGCGTACGATGATAAGTGCAACCAGCAAAACGCCCGACTTTTTTGTTCAGAAGATAAGAAAGATTGAAGACACCCTTGCCCAATGTACGCCAGTAGAGCGAATCTATTTTTATCGGTTTGTACAGTTTATATCGAAAGAGCTGTACCTGCAAAAGATTGGCGACATAGCTCATGAGTCGCCCGTGGGGGTGGCCGCCCTTTGGAATAGCGAGTTTTGGGAACGTGCAGAGGCTTTAGACCTTCTTTTCGACCTCACCATCTCGTCTATTGACGATAGTGGCAGTGACATGAAGATTATATTCAGCAGAACTACCCAACAAAACGATTTGGTGAACTTTCGCGAGGGTGATATCTGCATTGTTTATCCACGCAATAGTGAGGGTGATAGTGTGTTGAACAATCAGATTCTGAAGGGTGTTATCTCATCGATAAATGCTGATGAAGTGGAAATAGGCTTTCGCTACAAACAGCGCAACAAAACACACTTTGCCAACAACACTTATTGGGCTATAGAGCACGACACGATGGACTCGTCGTACAACAGTATGTACAAAAGTCTATTTATGTTGTTGAATGCATCGCAAGAGAAAAGAGAGTTGCTACTAGGAGTTGCAGCACCCACCGCACAGCTGGTGCATTGTGGTGCATCAACTACCTACACAGACCAAGTTATAAACAAAGCGATGGCTGCAGAGGACTATTTTTTGATAGTGGGACCTCCGGGTACTGGCAAGACATCGGTTTTTGCACGGAGATTGATTGAAAATTACCACGCAGACAAATCGAAAAACATATTGGTGCTTGCCTATACCAACAGGGCTGTAAACGAATTGTGCGAAGCTGTGAATGCTGCGTTTGGATGCAAGGATGGTGAGTGTGACAAATATATACGTGTTGGCACAGAGCTATCTTGCGATGACCCCTACAGACACCGATTGCTACAAAACATTGCAGAAAAGGCTGTCAATAGAGCAGCTTTGCTGAATGAGTTGGCAGAGACACGCATCTACATCTCTACGCTATCTTCTATCAATGGTAAGCAAGAGTTGTTTAATCTGAAGAAGTTTGATGTAGCCATTGTTGACGAAGCTTCTCAAATATTAGAACCTCAACTAATGGGTGTGCTACCTAAAGTGGAAAAGTTTATTCTTATTGGCGACCACAACCAACTGGCTACTATTGTGTTGCAAAACGAGTATAGTTCGGCAGTGAAAGAGCAAGCCTTGCTTGACATTGGGGTGTATGATTGCCGCATCTCATTTTTTGAACGCCTGTTGCAAACTTGCAAAAGAAACCATTGGGAGCATGCCTACACACAACTGAAAGACCAAGGGCGAATGCACATAGATATTGCTGCCTATCCCGCAAAGTTTTTCTACGAGGATAACCTATTTCCTATTATGGATTGGCAAAAAGAGCCCCTACAGCTCACAAATAGGAGTGATGGGGAGATGGATGGTTGGATTGCCAACAACAGGGTGCTATTTTTATCTACAGAGAACCTGAAAGAGAACAATGCTTCGAACAAGATAAACTACAACGAGGCAAACAGTGTGGCAGCTTTGGTGCAATCACTACTAAGGGTGTATGAGCAGAGCCACACTCCTATCAAAGCCTCTCAGATAGGGATAATTGCGCCCTACCGCAATCAGATAGCCCTTATCAAGCAGAAATTGGCTGAAGCTGATATTCCAAATCACCACCAGATAAGTGTGGATACTGTGGAGCGATACCAAGGTAGTCAGCGTGATATTATTCTGCTCTCGTTTTGTGTGAACAAAGCGTACCAATTAGATTTCTTGTGCAACCTAAACCATGATGGCACTGTGGATAGAAAACTGAATGTGGCACTCACTCGGGCTCGCAAACAGTTGTTTATGGTGGGCAATGCACTTATATTGAGGCGTCATCCTATTTATGCAACGCTATTGGATTTTGTGAAGGAGAGGACTGTTGTGTTGGACGAAGAGTCAATACTTAAAACAGTTTAGGAAGCAAGACTCAAGAAGATGTTGCCTGCAGTAAATGCATATAATATGGATTCTGTAGAGAAGGCTGATGTTTCTATAGACGTTATCGCTATCAGTACTATTCACTTTCTTGATAAACGACCAAAGAAAATTAATAATATATAACACTCTGTTCACGCTTTTAGCTTGTTCACGTTACGTGAACATTGTATATTTGTGAACAAATGAAGAAAGAAATTGTACATATCGCTCTCAAAAACCTTCTAAAAACTACAGGATTGGAAGGAGAATGGCAATATGAAGCTGATTTGGATAATACATTGCATGTTGATGGTAGGTTGAAATTGAAAATACAAAACAAAAAATATTTATTTGGTATAGCTGTCAAAAATGAGGTACGTCAACATCAAATACAAGAGTTAGAGTTATTGAAAGCTATTGATAAAGATTTTATATTGATAGCCAAGCATATTTACCCAAAAGTAAAAGAAGCCCTACACCAAAAAGAGATTGCCTACATAGAGGCGAACGGAAATATATTCTTGAAAAAAGATATGTTGTATCTCTTTGTTGACACTCAAAAAACAATTGAAAAAGAAAAAGGGCAAAGCAACCGCGCATTTACAAAAACAGGACTAAAGGTGCTGTTCTATCTATTGCAATATAAAGAGGATATTAATCTTACACAAAGAGAACTAGCAAAGAGAACTGATGTGGCACTAGGAAACATTCCCCAAATTATAAAAGGACTTCAAGAGACAGGTTTTCTACTTGCATTGAATAAACGAAAATACATTTGGGAAAATCGCAGAGCCTTATTAGAAAGATGGGTTACAGAATATGGAACAACCCTAAAGCCCACTTTAAGAAAAGAACAATATATTTATCAAGGTGATTGGCATGAAATTAAACTCAACAATACAACAACTGTGTGGGGCGGAGAACCTGCTGCTGATATATTGACCAATTATCTACGACCAGAGAAACTAACACTATACACGCAAGAAAGTCGCCTCGACCTAATAAAGAATTACAATCTGACACCCAATACAAAAGGCGATATAGAGGTGTATGAAATGTTTTGGAAACAAGATAAAGACCAACAGACAACTCCTACCATTTTAATCTATGCCGATCTATTGCTAGAGGGAGGAAAAAGAAACAAAGAGACAGCAAAAAAAATCTATAATGAATACATCCAATCAAACCTATAAGGAATTGAGCACCCCTTATTTCAAAGAGACCTTTGATTGCATCGACGAAATAATGAACTTACATAAAACTCCTTTCTACCTAATTGGAGCTAATGCTATTGCATTAGAATTACTTAAAGAGGGCATCAAACCAACTCGTGGCACAAGGGATATAGATTTTGCAGTAATGGTATCTAATATGGATGATTACGAAAAAATATGTCAAGACGTTATCAAAAAAGGTTATAATAGAGTAGATGAAAATTATAGATTTTACTCCGAAAAACGCAATATTGTTATTGATATACAGCCTTTTGGGCAAATAGAAGAACAGTACAGTGATAGCTTTATCGAACGTAAAATAGACTTACATTTACTTGGATTCAAAGAAGTATTAGAAGAGTCTGAGCAAGTATATATTGAAGAGAAAATTGCTAATATACCACCACTTCCAGGCATGATTATCCTGAAACTAATAGCTTGGGACGACAGACCTGAATATCGTGAAAACGACCTTGCAGACATTCTAAAGATAATTCAAAATTATTATGACATAAAGTTTAATGAGATTGTTGAACACCACTATGACACTTTTCCTGAAGATGATAATATAGCAATAGATCAATTGCTGGTTGGAGCAGAGGTGATTGGAAGAAAAGCAAAGCTATTTTTAGACAAGTCGAATGAATTATCTGTACGGACACATCAAATTCTAAAACAAAATCTTCAAAGCCCTACCCAATCACTCATAGCAAAAGATTGGGCGCCAAAGTTAAATAAAGATATTGAATACGCTTTTTCTGTCTTAAAAGCATTCCGAAAAGGTTTATTAAAGGATTAGTTTTTTATACACCATCGGGTATAATAAAAGATAAAGGATGCACCATTGTACCCAAAAGGGTATAACTATTACTTTATCCATATTATTCACTTTATTAGGGATTCAGAAGCAAAGCTGTGTGTTTACTTAATGTTTAACTGTCTAGCTAAATCCTCTTTACAATCAACATCGACGATACTTGGAGTGGTGTGTTTACTTGATTGCTACAGACAGATCTGCATCTAACGATGCGCCTTGGTTGCAGTAGGATTAAACTATCGATTGTCTCTTGCTCTATTTTTCGGTTTTAGCTCCAGAAGCGGTCTGTATGTAGTGCGTTTCTTATTATACAAACTTTAGCTTGGAAGACACACAACCCCTTGATGGGGTAGAATGATATGATTGATGGGTTTGCTACAAACACATCACCTCTTTGAGGTAGATGAATTTTAGACACACTAGCATGAGCGTTGCAGCTAAAAACGTGAATAGTAGGGATTAAATATATAATTGGTTGTCTTTTATTGTGTTTTAATCTAAAAAAGTGTATCTTTGGTTGCAACATAAAGCCATTTTGCGGAGGTATTCAATTGCGTTAAATCAATATCATAATCAAAACAAACCCTCCTGAATGAAATTTTATTATAACTATTAAACATCATGAGCAGAGCATTTATAAATGAAGATCAACAAGTGGAAGCACCCTTTGTGCCGCCACGGGCAGATTTACCCAGAGGCGTTACTAATTATGTAACCCCCGAAGGACTAGAAGCGTTGTTAAAAGAAAAAGAAGACCTTCTTGCCAGGCTAAAAGAGCTGAACGAGGGTGATGAGCATGGAAAAATGACTGCCATAAAGATAATTCATATTCAACTAGAAATGCTGGAGAGTAGAATTCTCACTGCAAATGTTGTTGAAAATGAACATCAAGACATGAGCGAGGTGCGCTTTGGCTCGAAAGTATTGTTGCAAATTGGGAGAAGCAAAAAAACACGAACGTTGCAAATTGTGGGAGTGGACGAAGCCAATCTTAGAGAGGGTAAAATTGCATTTACCTCTCCTCTAGCAAAAGAGATGATGAACAAGAAAGTGGACGAAAGAGTTGTGCTTAAATTAGAGCATGGGCAAAGTGTATTCAGGGTACTGAAGATTGAATAATAACACCTTACTGCGCTCTAACAGTATGGTTATCTAAAATTTTCCACTCAATTGATTTATCACCTACATAAACTTGCTGCAAAATAATGTTGAAACTTTTGTTATCAAAACAAATCATAAAGCATCATTTATATCATATTTTGTCTTACCAATGGCATAAAGCTGTAGTCTTAAACTACCTAAAGAAAATTTAACTCTAACTAGGAAGGTTTCAACTTATTATTTAATTAGATTTGCATCCAGCATTATCAATTATTAAACACCCTTATTTTTATAACAGCATGTTTACTCACCACTTATTCTGGGTTACTTTAGCACTACTGTTTTGCTCAGCAATGAACATAAATGTTTATTTCAAATACAATGGTTCGAATCTACTTTTACAAAACAGCATTGGCATTTTGGGTATGCTCGGCTTGATCACTGGGCATGCAAGGCTGTTTATGATTTCGTTTGAATTAAATTGGTGGTGGTTTTTTGGAGGAATAGCTATATCAGTACTAAGTATAGGAGTGCTAGCTTTTTTATTTAGATGGAAAATGAGCTTTTTTTTCGGTATTATTAATTTCATACTCATTCCATTTTTTTGGTGGTATGGTAGCCGATTCAACACAGTGCTTTCTTTTGATTGGTTCTACAGCTTAGTTGATGGCATAGGCAACTTCTTTGGGTAATTCACACCACATGATTCGACCCTCAGTAATGCTCTGGTGAGTATTTTCTTCTATGCACCCTTGTTCCACTTTTATGAAAAGGTTGCCTAATTTCTTTTACTTTTAAACCTCCTACTAAGAATAAACCGTTTTGCACCCCATCACGTCATCTCTTGTTTTGATTACATCAGCATAAACGAGTCCTCTCTTAACCATTGTGCTTTTTTAACATACTGCTGTTCCCTAG
>CAZUHZ010000085.1:0-8469 GCA_964620895.1 uncultured Dysgonomonadaceae bacterium
ACAAACATTACAGAAAGAAACAGAAGCTACTAGATAGTAAACACATAGTTTTACTAGTGATCCGTTTTCTTGCAAAGACTACTCACTCCATTTTTAAATCATTGTCGAGCAACTTCTGAATCTCTTCATCATCAAATACTTTCACGTTGGTGAAAATGAATTTATTGTCGAGAAAGTTGCCATATTGGTTACACTCATCTATTGCAGATTGCAGTATTGCTCTCACATCAGTTTTGAAAGGGAAGAGAAACAGAATGGTGAAATAGTTATCCTTTATCTCAAAGGTCTCTATATCTACATCGGCACTCTCCAATTGAAATCTGAACTCTCGTTCAACAATCTGTTTTTGCAGGTCTGTGAGGGTTTCTTGCGATTGGGTAATGAAGAGCGTAAAGAAACGCAACTTTTTATTGTGTCCACCCAGTCCGGTTGAGATGTAAATTTGTGGTTTGCCCGAAAGCTCGGTATCGAGGCCTATTCGGCTACCAAGCAATGCAATAGATGACCAGTTTTTGAGCTCGGGTTCTAAGGGGTTGCTTTGATATGTTTCTAAAGCGCGATAGGCTTTCACATCGGGGATGGAAGATAGCAAAACGATGCTCTCTTTTTTTCGCTCAATAGATACATCGGGCGAAAACAGCATCTCTATTTCGGAATCGGGCACAAACCTTGCTTTCCTGGCATTGAGGTCGTCAAGGTGTTTGAAAAACTCCATCTGTTCTTCTATCGGAACAAGCTCTTCAAGCACATGAAAAGAGTCTATGCCTTGTCTGTTTATAGTTGTTCTTAGTTTGCTAAGTATGTGATTCCAATTCTTCATTGTAGCAAAGATACAAATTTTGCTATATCAAAATATAAATTATCGGCAATAATAGGGTTTATTTTGTAAGATATGCCCTTAATTTTCATCAATTAGCCAAATAATTGGACAGAATTGTATATTTTCGCATCTACTTACTTGTTGCTCTTTTAAAAATGAAATAAATGGTTGAGTATATGAGTCTGCTTAGGAGAGTAAAACTTTATTGCTTTTCACCCCTAAATCCCTTGGAGGGGACTTTGCTGGCGCAAGTCTCTGACTTGTGCCTTAACCCCTCAAGGTGCTACTTAGAGATTAACGTCAACCAAAGCGAAGCAAAAGACTAATTATTAGGAGTTGGGCTCGGCATATCGAATCATCAGTAGTGCATTGGCTCTATTGCTAATCGTATTTTTTAAAGAGAGCTACACATAAGTTTTTATAAGTTTCTATCATCTACAAAGAATATACTATGCGAGTGAAAATAATAAATAGATCGAACAATTCATTGCCCGAGTATGCTACAGACTATAGTGCGGGCATGGACCTGAGAGCCAATTTGGAAGAGTCTATCACCCTGAAGCCTCTTGAGAGAGCATTGATACCTACTGGGTTGTTCATAGAACTGCCAGCAGGATATGAAGCTCAAATAAGACCGCGAAGTGGATTGGCTGTGAAGCATGGCATATCTGTGTTGAACTCGCCTGGAACTATTGATGCCGATTATAGGGGGGAAATACGTGTAGTATTAGTAAATTTGTCGAATAGCGAATTTATTATTAATCATGGCGAAAGAATTTGCCAAATGGTTGTTGCCAAGCATGCCGCTGTAGAGTGGGACGAAACCGATGAACTAGAAGAAAGTGACAGAGGTGCTGGAGGGTTTGGGCATACAGGAAAGAATTAAATGAAAAAAAGAAATATGACATTTCGAATAGATAAATATGATAGTAAAATAGTTGCATCTCTTGTTGTTGTGCTCTATATAGCTACTGGTTTTGTGTTTGCACAAGATAATGGTGACTGGATAATTGAGCACGACAATCAACGAAAGTTTGACTATTACTTTTACGATGCGCTAAGCGAAAAAGCTAGAGACAACTATGCTGAGGCATTTGATCTTTTTCAACACTGCTACGCTTTAGACTCCACCAATGCAAATGTGTTGAGTGAGTTGAGTGGTTTCTACAATGTGTTGCAAGAGAAGGGTAAGGCTGCTGATTATCTACAAAGAGCTGTGGAGAAAGACCCCGACAACTATTACTACAACATGATGTTGGGTTCGTTGTATCGTGAGCTTGACCAAAAGGAAGAGGCTGTTGATATTTACAATCGGTTGTTGGAGTTGTATCCCGATAAAATTGATGTATTTATGGCTTTGGCTGAAGCGTATAATGGTATTGGTGATCTTGAAAAGGCAATAGATGTATTAGATGAGCTAGAACTGGTGGTGGGTGTGAGAGAGCCAATCACCTTAAACAAGTTTCGACTATACTCTATGCTCAGCAGAAAGGAAGAGGCGTTTGATGAGATTGAGAGTATCATCAATAAA
The DNA here is from genome assembly GCA_964620895.1 of uncultured Dysgonomonadaceae bacterium. GTDB lineage: Bacteria > Bacteroidota > Bacteroidia > Bacteroidales > Dysgonomonadaceae > UBA2632. Next base: position 2,352 of record CAZUHZ010000085.1, read on the forward strand.
AACCCTGACAACTTAGACTATATTCTTATGCTGGGAGATTTGTATATGCAAGACAATCAATTGGACAAATCGCTAGAGCAATATAAAAAAGTGGAGGTTGCCGATCCTAACTATCCCGCTTTAGTGCTATCTATGGTCAACTTTTACGAAAAGAGTGGCAAGCCCGACTTAGCATTAGAGGAGATTAAGAGGGCATTGGTTAGTCCTATGTTTGAGGTTGATATTAAGTTGCAGTTGCTTACACGCTACATCTCTATGTTGCAGTCTAACAAAACAGACACAAAAATAGCCAACCCTCTTTTCGATACGCTCTTTGATCAGCATCCTCACAATACTCAGCTCAACCTTTTGTATGGGAGTGTGCTGATGTTGCAAGAGAATGAACTGGAAGCAATGAAACAGTTCGAGATATATGCTCATGCAGAGCCTACCAATCCTGCAGGTTGGGAAAATATGCTTCGCATTGCTTTGCCCGATAGTTTAGACAAAGTGGTGTGGATTACCGAAAATGCATTGAAACACATTCCCGATGCTTATCAATTTTATTTCTATTTGGGAGGTGCCAAGTATCAACAAAACAAGTATGAGGAAGCATTGGTGGTGTTTGAAGAGGGGTTGGAAACTATTGGGGACGAAAACCCTCCACTTAAATCTGACTTTTATGCACAAATAGGTGATTTGAATTATCATTTAGGAAATAAAAGAGAAGCGTACCAAAACTATGAAGAGGCATTGAAATTAAACCCTCAGAACTTGGGAGTGCTCAACAATTACAGCTATTTTCTATCGTTAGACAATGAGTCGCTTGACAAAGCAGAACAGATGAGTAGCATAACGGTGAAAGCCGAGCCTACCAATGCTACTTTTTTGGATACGTATGGTTGGGTGTTGTTTAAGCAAAAAGCATACACAATGTCGAAAATTTATATAGAGAATGCTGTAAAATATAGCGAAGATAATCCTTCATCCGAAGTGTTGGAACACTATGGGGATATTTTATTCAAAACGGGCGAAGAGGAAAAGGCTATTGAGCAATGGAAAAAAGCCAAAGAGCTGGGAAGTGACTCAACTACTTTGGACAAGAAGATTAAGAAGAAAAAATACATAGAATAAAATAATTTGCAGAGAGAAATGAAAATAGGCAATTTATATAAATATTTAATAGCACTATTCTTATTGTTGTTGATAGGATTCTATTCCTGTAAAACGAAAGAGCGAATAGTACAGGCAGAATCGGCATTGGAAGACAAAACAAGCTCTAGTCTTTTTAAAGACGTGTTGTATAAAGAGTTGAAGTACTCTACCTTCTCGTCAAAGTTGAATATGACTATATCTACTGGCAAGAAGACCTTGAGCTCAAAAGCTACGCTCAGAATTTTACACGACGAAGCGATTCAGGTTTCTATTCAACCCTTGTTTGGCATCGAAATGTTTCGTCTGTATGTGCAGCCCGATTGTATAATTATTCTTGATAGAATGAACAAGCGATATGTAAGAGAGTCATTTGATGACATTAAAGGAGATATACCAGTTGGGTTCAATTTCCACACTTTACAGTCGCTCTTTACCAATTCGCTTTTTATACCCGAACAGTCAGATGTATCGATAAAGGATTATAATAAGTTTAGATACTCACAAAGCTCAGACAATTATCTTTTGACTGCACGCGATAAAAAATCGCAGATAGATTATAGTTTTTATGTGAACGGTAACGATCAAATTGCTCTTACACAATTGCAAATGCCCGAAAGGAGTTATTCGTTGCAATGGAGTTACGATGAATTTACGCTATTGGATAGTTTGTTTTTTCCGTATGCGATGAAAGTACAAGCGTCAACTGATAAAAGAAACTTAGATACTTCAATCTCTTTGTCTTCAATTAGTATAGACGAGCCGTTGTCGCTGAGCACTTCAATACCATCGAGCTATGCCAAAGTTGAACTGAAAGAGATAATTAAACTGTTAGCTGATAAGAAATGAGATACTTGGTCGCCCTCTTTTGTTTAAGTCTAACCTTCTCTGTTTTCTCTCAAACGGGAGAGATAGAGCAATTGCAAAATAGGCGCAAAAGCTTGCAAACAGAAATTGAGAATACCAATAGGCTCTATTTAGATGTGAAGAAGCAGACCACCACTATTATACAGCGCATCAGTCTTATCAACAAACAGATTGATACACGTAAGAAAATTATAGCAGTTCAGCAAAAAGAGATCAAAGCTTTCGATGACGAAATGGCTCGTCTTGAGAAAGAAATTGTGGCGCTAAACGAAGAGTTGAAAATACGAAAAGAGAAGTATGCCATTGCAATAAAGTCGGTGATGCACAAACGGCAATCGGAGAATAAGATATTTTTTATTTTATCGGGCAAATCATTTGGTGAGGCTCTACGCAGGATGCAATACTTGAAGCAGTATTCTCGCGTGCAAAAGGGGCAAGCCGAAGAGATAAAAGAAAAAAATGCTGAGCTTGAGCTTAAAAAACAGAAGGTGCAGCAAGCAAAGGAAGAGCGCAGAAAAACCTTGATGGATATACGTGACGAGCAGAGCAAGCTAATAGCTGAAGAGCGTAACCGCAAAAGTGAAATGAATGAGGCGCAAGGTAAGCAAAAAGATTTGCAAAAAGAGCTTCAAGAGAAGCAGAGACAGGCAAATAGACTGAACGCTGAAATTGAACGGTTGATAGCTGAAGAGGTGGCTCGACAAGAGCACGCAAGACGCTTGGCCGAGGAGAAACGACGAAAAGAGAGAGGAGAAACCAAGACTGAGAAGACAGATCCTGTTGAGAGACCTATTGAAAGAGAAGATCCCCTTATTGCTGAAGCTGAAACCTTCAACTTGTCGAAAAACTTTGTTGCCAACAAAGGACGATTGCCAATGCCAGTAACAGGTACTGCAACCATTGTGTCGTCTTTTGGTGTGCATAAGCACAGCGAGTGGAATGTATCGACCAATAGTAGCGGTATAGATATACAGGCACAACGCAATTCGGATATTCGCTCTATTTTTGATGGAGAAGTGTCGCGCATTATTGCTTTTCCAGGCTACAACAATTGTGTAATACTTCGCCATGGCGAGTACTATACATTTTATGCCAATATTATTAATGTGTATGTAAAAAAAGGACAGAAAGTGAAGACGGGACATGCCTTGGGCAAGATATATACAGACTCTGATACGGGTATTGCCTCTATGCATTTTCAGTTGTGGAAGCAGACTACAAAGCTAGACCCTGCGCCTTGGCTCAAACGATGAAAATAGGACGTAGAGATTGTGCGGAATTAACTTGACGCTTTAAACGGCTTTGTTTCAAACAGTCAATTTATTTCATTACAAACCCTTAGCAAGAACTAATAAACTAAATATATATTCATTGTAAACTATTATTTTATGAATCTAAAACTACGTTTGATTTTGATGAATTTTCTCCAATATGCAATTTGGGGAACATGGTTAATCTCTTTGGGAGCTTACTTAGGGGGTCAACTCAGTTTTACGGGTGTGCAAATTGGTAGTTTCTTTGCTACTATGGGTATTGCATCGTTGTTTATGCCTGGATTATTGGGCGTTATTGCCGATCGGTTTATTCCAGCCGAAAAGCTACTGGGTATTTGTCATATATTGGGTGCTACATTTCTGTTTTTAGCCGCACCTCAAACTGAGTATGCTACACTTTATACATTTGTGTTGCTTGCTGTATTTTTCTATATGCCCACTATTGCTCTATCCAATGCGGTAGCATACAATGCGCTTGAAAAGAATGGATACGATACTGTTAAGGCATTCCCTCCTATACGTGTATGGGGTACGGTTGGTTTTATTATTGCTATGATTTCTGTTGACTTGCTTAAGATTGATGGAATGAAGTTTTCACAATCGGCTTATCAACTCTATTTTGCGGGAGCACTTTCATTTATATTAGGTGTTTACTCGTTCACGCTTCCTAAATGTCCCACAACAGGAGCTAGCGAAAGCAAATCGTGGGTTGATAATTTAGGTTTGCGTGCATTTGCGTTGTTCAAACAGAAGAGAATGGCTATATTTTTTACTTTCTCTATGATGTTGGGGATGTCGCTACAAATTACAAACATGTTTGCCAATGATTACTTGACAAACTACTTTGGTGGAATGGCAGAGTATAAAGGCACTTTTGGTGTAGAGCATGCCAACATTCTTATCTCCATATCTCAAATGTCTGAGACGCTTTGTATATTGCTTATTCCATTCTTTTTGAAACGTTTTGGTATTAAGAAGGTGATGTTGATAAGTATGTTTGCATGGATATTGCGTTTTGGTCTGTTAGGACTGGGCAACCCAGGCGGTGGTGTGTGGATGCTTGTTCTCTCTATGCTTGTATATGGTGTAGCGTTCGATTTTTTCAATATTTCGGGTTCATTGTATGTAGAGCAAGAGACAGGACCTTCTATTCGCTCAAGTGCACAAGGTTTGTTTATGATTATGACCAATGGCTTTGGGGCGCTTATAGGTTCTTATGCAGCTGGCTACGTAGTAGATAGGTTTAACTGGCCCAATGCATGGTTTGTATTTACTGCCTACTCTGTGGTGGTGATGATACTTTTTGCTATCTTATTTAAATATAAGCACGACCCAGATCAATTGGAGCGTCAGTTGGCGAAGTAGGGTTTGAGTGGGTGGGAAATTGTTTGATATAACAGACCAGCTATTATAAACAGACATGCCCAAAGGAGTTGAACTCTTTTGGGCATGTCTGATTTATGCAATGAGGTAATTTATAGGGGCTATTTTGGAGTCCATCCGTAATCAATATATTCCCAACTAAAATTGTTGTTTTCATCTACATCAACTATCAGAAAGCCTTCTTCTGTTCCGTGAAAGGCACCACTCCACCATCCTGCAGAAACTGCGCCTCCTGTAAGGAACTGTACATCTTGTAGTTTTATCTCTTCGTGAATATGTTGATGTCCTTGGAGTACTATTTGCAAATTGTGAGTTTCAAATGTTTCAAGTAGCTCTTTGTAGTTGGAGATTACATCTACAAACACATATTTATCTTCCACTAGCGGATAGTAAAGCGAGTAAAATGGAACATGCGTAGAGACAACGATAGGAGTCTCCGTTGGTATATCTTTCAGCTTGCTCTGAATCCATTTTACTTGTTCTTCACCCACTTCATAACCAGTTTCTCCACCTATTTGTACGGAGTTGAGTATAAAAAAACGAATGCCATTTTTCTCAAAAGTATAATACGATTCCTCGAAGTATTTCTTAAACAATTCATCACCGTTTACAAATCCGTTGGCAGCATCCCAATAACGGTCGTGATTTCCTATAGTTGGATAGTAAGTTAAACCCGATGAATCGAAGGTTTTTTTCAGTACTGTGTAAAGACTGTCTGCATTCTTTCGGCTAAGGGCGTTGGATGACATTCCGCTTATATCTACATGGTCGCCTCCTGTTACAATAAAATCTACCTTCAATTCTTTCGTTTTGTCTAAAGCCTGCTTCAGTCCGTTTAAACCATCGCCACTATTATTTATGTTTAAATGAATATCAGTAAGAAAGGCAAAGCGAAGTTTCTTCTCTGAAGATTGTGCGATTAATGAAAAAGTAAAAATAGACAGAAGTAAAAATAGATAAATTCGTTTCATAATATGTTTGTTTTATAAGTTTAGTGGCTGAGCCAAATCTGTTAATATTTCAATTCAAATTCCATTGCGTGGGATTTAGGGATGAAAAGTATGAGTGCACTGTTTGTAATAAAGCTATACTCACACTAACTCAAGCGCCGTGCAGGCTGTAAATTGATTGCAACAACACAATTTTATTAAATTAGACAATGAAATGTAAAGAGCACATGTTTTACTGCTGATCCTTGTTGCTATTGATTCAACAAAGATAACTGAAAAAAAGTTAATCTCGTAGTTTGTTTTCAACTAATAAAAAACAAAAGTTACACAGCTTGGGATGAATTTAAATACGGCGTGGGATTAATTAAAAAGGGCGACCGCATGGGTTCGTTCGCCCCTACTTTCACCAAGATTGAACATTTTACACATTTATCATCGTCACGCAATGTAGGGGCGGGGCTTGCCCTCGCCCAGTATCTTATTCTGCCTCCGCCTGGTATATCCTACTATGCC
>CAZUHZ010000086.1:0-3913 GCA_964620895.1 uncultured Dysgonomonadaceae bacterium
GGCCAGCGTTGAATCATGTTGAGCTCAATCTCCTTGCCATCTTTGTCTTCAACAACGGCTATAATATCATAGATATTGTACTGCCCCTCTTCGGCTACACGCTTCACAGTATATTCGCCTTCCATTTTGAAGGGAACCATTATTTTGTGTGGCTGAAAGTTCTCGTCCACTTCTCCCAACCATGCCGCTGCCGAAACTTTGTCACCTTTTTTAGCCAAAGGCTTAAAGTTCCATAGTTTTTCTTCGTCAAGTGGGAAGGTATATTGTCCTCGTTTCAAGAAAACACCATCCATTTTGTCGAGGTCGTTTTGAAGCCCGTCTAGGTTTCGCTCCAGCAATCCTGGACCAAGAACCACTTCTAGCATGTGACCTTCAAACTCTACTTCGGCATTGATAGCCAAACCACGAGTACTCTCAAAAACCTGAACATAAGCACTATTACCAACTACTTTAATCACCTCTGCCATTAGTTTTGTATCGTCCAAAACTATATAGGCAATTTCGTTTTGCGCTACAGGACCATCAACTTCAACTATCACTAAGTTGGCAATGATTCCTTTTACAATTCCTTTTGTTGACATATATATTATGTGTGTGTTGTTTCTATTTCCTTATTTTTTTAATTACTCCTCGTCGGGTATTTCTACTTCTTTTTTCATGTTTGCAATGAGCTCGCGAAACACTCGCTCGCCCTCTTCGGCATTGAGTTGCGCCCAACGTTCCAAGATTTGCAATTTGCACAAGTAAGCAAAAAGATACTCTACATTGAAGTAATCGAAGACAGTGTTTTCTTCTAGCCAATCCCAGCGAAACTTGTCTATTTTGCGTTCTCGCTCATATATATCGGTTTCTTCTGATATTCTAAGTATAGTATCGAAATAATCTATCTCTTGTTCCAAACCAAAATCGCGAGAACCAGCATTAGCTCGTATTGTTTTAGCAATATGATTATTGCCCACCACCACTTGCTTTACATCTAGCCCATACTTTCGGCTATATATAGCCGCAAACATGTTTCCAATGTTTAGGTTTAGTGTGAACCATTGCGATACTAAGCTGTTTTTTACGCTAGTTCCATAGTCCATATACAATGATGTGAGGATGTCTTCCCAGTTTTTACTCTCGGTTTCGGCATCTTCTTTGAGCCACTGCCTTATAAAAACCTCGAAAAAAGAGGGTAGTTTTTTATCCTTTACATCTTCATCTTCTTTGATTGATTTGATTGTGCCCAGCATCTCTTCTCGTGAGAAAACTCCTATTTCTTTCATCTCAGCTTCTTTGTCTGAGAGGAGTTTGAGAAGATTGTCTTTGTCTGCCTCTAAAAAATATTTGTCAATCAGTTTTTTATCATCTCGCTTCAACTCGCCATAGAGCATCTCTTTAAACTCAGATACTGTGAATGGGAGCTTAGTACTATCGAACGTAAAGTCGGGCAGACCCGCTACAAAATAATAGTATTGATTGTTAAACATAAACTAACTTTAAAGATTTTGGGGAAACAGATTTAAAACAATAATTGTTGAATTTGAGGACGTAGAAACTCTTTAAAATACTCAACAAACTCCTCTTCGCCAAACTTCACTTTGTAGGTTCCGTCATCGGGAGCAATCACAAATCCAGTTTTAATTCCATTCACTTGCTCTACTCTAAGTTTATTGTCGAGAAGCGATTTGGCGTTGGCTTTAATGTAGCTTTCCAACTCTTCTTTGTTTTCCACACTCACAACCATTGTTTGCTTTTCAGCCCAGTTTTGCATCAAGTTGGTGATAAGCTTTTGCATAAACTCTTTGTCTTCTATGGCTGCTTTTACGCTAGATGCAGACAACTTTTTGGTTATAATGTTTGTGACCTCAGTTTTAAGGGCTTCCAATGCTTGCGAAGCATATAGCTTAAGTTCCGACTCGGCATTATTGTTTACTTCTGTCGATTTTTTCTTTGCAGCATCAATTATTTCTTGCGCTTTGCTGTTTGCATCATCAAGAATCTGCTTTTCTTTTTTTTCCGCTTCCGCTATAATTTTTTCGGCTTCTGCATTCCCTTTTTTCACTCCTTCTTCATAAAGTTTGGAGGTAAGTTCTTGAATTTTATCCATAATATATTGTTGTGCTGTTATATTTTAAATTGTCATCAAAGAAAATAAATCTTATTGCACAAAGATATAAAAATATATTAGGTTAAAATAATATACTAATTAAAACAAACAATAATTAGCGTGTTTTCTATTATACAGTAATAATGTGTTATTTTTGTGGAATGGATAAGAAGATATTTCGCTTAGCTCTTCCCAATATAATATCTAACATTACCGTGCCACTGCTAGGGATGATAGATATAGCTATTGCCGGACACCTTGGCTCTGCCATATATATTGGTGCAATAGCCCTTGGAAGCAATATTTTTAATATGGTGTATTGGAACTTTGGTTTCCTCAGGATGAGTTCTAGCGGATTTACGGCTCAGGCTTATGGTGCTCGCAATTTTGGCGAAGCTATGAATGTGCTCATTAGGTCGTTGGTTGTTGCAATAGGCTTTGGGCTTCTTATACTGTTGCTGCAAGTTCCGATAGAGAGGATTGCTGTCAATTTTATTAAATCTGGACCCGAAACTATAAACAACGTGCAGTATTACTTCAGGATAGCCATTTGGAGTGCTCCGGCAGTGTTGAGCATGTTTGCATTCAATGGTTGGTTTATTGGCATGCAAAATGCCAAAACACCCATGGTGATAGCAATCATTAACAATGTTTTGAATATTGTGCTGAGCTTCACATTCGTATATGGATTTGACATGAAAATAAAAGGGATAGCCTTGGGGACGGTGCTTTCGCAAGTTATAACACTGCTTATCACCATTGGATTTTGGGCGCGCTACTACGGCAGGTTGATTAAATATATAGACCTGAAAACAATACTAGACACAACTGCACTCAAATCGTTTTTGAAAGTAAACAGCGATACTTTTATCCGCACCTTTATGCTCACACTCGTAACCACATTTTTCACGTTTGCATCGTCGGGTATGGGCGATACTATACTAGCAGTAAATGCACTGTTGATGCAGTTTTTTATGCTCTTCTCCTATTTTATGGACGGATTTGCTTATGCTGGCGAAGCCCTTACTGGCAGGTATATTGGTGCAAAAAATAAAATGCTGTTGCGATACATGATTCAACGACTTTTCTTTTGGGGCTTTGCAGTAAGTGCAGTGTCTGCATTGCTATACACGCTTTTCCCCAATCAGATATTGCAAATACTTACAGACAATCAAGTGGTAATAGATGCAACTAAATCATACTCTTTTTGGACAATTCTAATTCCCATCACTGGGTTTGCAGCCTTCTTGTGGGATGGCATTTTTATTGGTGCCACAGCCTCTAAAGAGATGCGCAATGCCATGATACTGTCGGCCATCAGCTTTTTTGTTTGCTACTACGCAACCAAATCATTTTTAGGCAACAATGCCCTTTGGCTCTCTTTTATTCTTTACCTCTCGGTGAGAGGCATCATTCAAACGCTGTGGGCGAAGAAGGCGTTGAACTTGGAGGCTTTGCGGTAATTGGTGAAGAAGAAGGCTCTTAGATGGGGACAAATACCTCTCTGTCGTGCTGAACGCAATGATGTGTCCGTTAAATGCCGGCGTAATTTAAAAAGATTTCTCACTACGCTTACCAATGATAAATGCTTTCTTGTCATGCTGAATGTAATGAAGCATCCGCTTAAAGCTTGTAGAATAGTTAGGTGAATTTATCGCATGGCTACCAATGACATGAATTTGCAAAATACTTTTTCATTATCACTTCCTGCTTCGCAGCACACCGACGGTCATTGAGCGGAGCCGAAATGTTACAAATCGGCGAGCGTAGCTTGATTATCAAAGATTACTGTTTACTGTTTACTGCTCACTGTTTACTGTT
>CAZUHZ010000086.1:4013-8428 GCA_964620895.1 uncultured Dysgonomonadaceae bacterium
ACTGTTTACTGCCCACTCTCATCACTCTTTGCAATTAGATGAAATAAGGGTGCATTTTTCATAAAAACCAAACACCTAAACTCACAAAAAAACAGTATCTTTGTTGAGACAATAAAAGAACACAAACAAGAATTAAGCAACTCATGAAATCAATAGCACCATTATTATTCTCTCTGTTTTTCATCGTACAGATAAATGCCCAACACCTCCCTCAAGTTACCCCAGAAGAAGTGGGAATGGATTCACAAAAACTACAACAAACCGATAGAATTATCAATCAGGCAATAGCCGATAGAGAAATTCCAGGAGCGGTATTAGCAGTTGTAAAAGATGGCAAAATGGCTTACCTCAAAGCTTATGGCAACAAACAGATAGACCCATCAACTGTGGCAATGGATGTAAACACTGTATTCGACCTTGCCTCAGTAACCAAACCTGTGGCAACAGCAATATCTGCGATGATTCTTGTGGAACGTGGACAACTACGATTCCAAGATAAAGTAAATTTGTTTATCCCCGACTTTAAACCATGGAGCGAAGATGGAAAGAAAAAAGATATTCGTGTGATTGACTTGATGACACATACATCGGGACTGCCTGCTTATGCTCCTATCGGGAAGGCAGAAAAAACCAGAGGAAACAACAATCCCAATAAGATGATAAATTACATTGCTGATGTAGATAGAGAATTTGAACCACAAACTGATTTTCGGTATAGTTGCCTGAACTATATAACCTTACAACGAATTATTGAGACTATTTCAAAACAAGACTTGCGCTCTTTTGCAAAGCAAAACATATTCAATATTTTGGGCATGACTCACACAGACTATTTACCAATAGGCGAAACATTGGCCAGAACGGCTCCTACCAAAAAAGAGAAAGACGGAAAAGTTTTGAAGGGAATTGTACACGACCCCTTGGCACGCATCATGAACTTAGGAATATCGGGCAATGCTGGTCTCTTTTCTGATGCCAACGATTTAGCCATTCTAGTAGCAGCATTGCAAAACGGTGGCGAATACAATGGGAAAAGAATACTTAGCCCAATGGGAGTTAAAACCATGCGAACCGTTCCACGCAACACACAAACCATTGGCAGAACCCCTGGATGGGATGTTTTCACGCCCTACTCTTCCGTCAATGGCGACCTTTTTGGTCCAAACACTTATGGACATGCTGGTTACACTGGCACATCAATAACAATAGACCCCGATGCTAACACTGCTGTAATATTGCTTACCAATAGAGTGCATCCAAACGATGAAGGCGAGGTGGTAAGATTGCGCTCTTTAGTTGCCAATGTTGTAGCAGCGTCAATATTAAAATAGGTGTTAATCTTGCTTGCTCGCTCACTATGGAAATCACTTTCACTATTTCACGAATTGGATATTGCGAAGAAAAAATTGAGCTACGAAGGGGTTTTTATTCTCTAAGAAAAATTAGTTGACCAATGCATCAAATAATTACATTTGTTTTATCTTTGCGCTATATAATGTAGAACACAACTTATACATTTGAATTTCCAATAAACTTATGAACATAGATTTTTTATTAGAATACAATCCAGTGCTATTGGCACTCTTCGCCACTCTATTCACTTGGGCAGTGACTGCATTAGGCTCGTCGATGGTTTTTTTCTTTAAAAAAATTAATCAAAACGTTTTAAACTCTATGCTTGGTTTTGCTGCAGGAGTTATGATTGCAGCCAGCTTTTGGTCGCTTCTCGAACCTGCAATAGAAATGGCTGAAGAGAGCGGTGTTACAAGTTGGGTTCCTGCTTTGGTAGGTTTTTTGAGTGGAGGACTTTTTCTTTTTATTGTAGATAAAATTCTTCCCCACGTTCACCTGAGTTTAAAAGTAGATGAAGCTGAGGGTATAAAAACCTCGTGGCAACGAAGCGTCCTTTTAGTATTGGCTATAACCATACACAACATTCCAGAGGGATTGGCTGTTGGAGTTGCATTTGGAGCGTTGGCTCAAAATCCTGATATGGGTGTATTGGTAGGTGCTATGGTACTGGCATTTGGCATTGGGTTACAAAACTTTCCCGAGGGTGCAGCCGTTTCAATCCCTTTGCGCCGTGAAGGCTTTTCGCGCTGGAAAGCATTCAACTATGGACAACTATCGGGAGTAGTGGAGCCTATTTTCGGTGTTCTTGGTGCCTATTTAGTGCTATCCATCACCCCTATCCTACCCTATGCTTTAGCATTTGCTGCAGGAGCCATGATATTTGTAGTGGTTGAAGAACTGATACCAGAATCTCAAACAGGCAACGAGACTGACTACTCTACAATAGGAGCAATGCTGGGTTTTGCAGTAATGATGACGCTGGATGTGGCGCTGGGCTAAATACTACTTGTGCTTATATTGGCTAGCTGGCTAAAAGCTGCCGAAAGGTATATAAACAAAGGGGATCAGCAGTAAAAGTATGTGTTTGCTTTTACATTTCATTGCCTAATCTAATCAAACTGTTTTGCTACAAACGATCTACAGTCCGCATCTACGATGCTTGAGCATGGTGGGTATAGGCTTCCTACAGTGCTACTCCTAACGGAGTGCTAGTTACTGTAATACTTGAAGCATACTTCACTAGTTGTTTAGCGTTGTTTAATCTAATTGATGCAACTTTTTATTGTCAACGTATTATTGTTGAGCATCATAGTTATTAGCTCCTTTAGGAGCCTAGCTGTCTGTAGTAAATTAATATCCCAACCAACTCTAGAGCTCCTTTTGGAGCGAACTGTTAGATGGTTTGATCATTGTTTTATAAGTTGGCAATAGACAAACACATATTTTTTGAAGGTGATTGAATATAGGCTCTCCTAAGAATTAAGAGAGCCTTTATTTATTTGAATCTTATACAAAAGTATTAAGATTTGCACTTCAATTTTTGAGCCACAATTTCTGCAGCTTTGATAAGTGGATATGCTGCAGGAGAACCAGTTAGCATTGGGTGAGTACCTATTTGTGCAGTTAGTAGCGTTTTGACATTTACGTGGCTTTGAATCAAAAATCCAATTGTATTGGTCAATTCACCTACACTAACTCCACCATAAACTTCTCCACCAAGAATCATCCCACAATCTGCTGCTACAATCAACTTCACTGTCTGTTCGTGCATGCCTTCGAGCGTGCCAGGATGTTTGTCCATGCCAGTAAAGCTTCCAACAACTACACTAAAGTTATCCTCTTTGGCTTTCGACTCAATAATACCTGCTGTGCCAAATGCAGAATCGCCAATGGCGGTGTTATAAATAGCAATGGTTCCTCCAAATACTTTACAAGGGCTTAGTTCATACAGATTCATTCCAGCCACACGAGCTTCAGCACAAGCGGTGGATGCAAGCATAGTGCCATTCAATTTTCTTGTCAAAAAATCTCTTTTTTCTGCACAGTCGCCAACGGCGAAGACATCGCTTGAGCAGTTTTCGACACGCATATATTCGCATGTTTTGATAAAACCATATTGATTTAACTCAAGACCTGACTTCTTGGCTAATGCAGTATTAGGAGCATAACCCATAGATAGAACAACAGCATCGGCTTCAATTTCTTCTCCTGATGTAAGAATTACACTCGACACCTTTCCATCAGTACCAATTATTTCTTTTACACCTTTACCAGTAATAACTTTTGTACCACGTTTTACTAATAGTTCTTCTGCTTTATCGCCAAACTCTTTATCGAAAGCTCTGCTAAGTATCGAAGGCTCAATTTCAATGAGCGTAACATCCCAGCCAGCTTTGTTCATTTCGTCAGACATTTCCACACCAATAAAGCCTGCACCTATTGTAATTATCTTTTTCAGAGGCTTCAATTGTGCATGCATTTCATCAAGATATACCTTGTTCTTTGGAATAGTAAATACATTTTCCAAATCAGCTCCTTTTAGCCATTTTGGTTTTGTTGGGATGGAGCCAGTAGCAAAAATCACTTTTTCGAATTCAATTTTCGTGCCACTTACAAGGTCTGCAGTGTGTTTTTCAACATCAACAATAGCCACTTCATCAATAATTATCTCCACTCCAAGATTCAACATACCTTTATCGGGCATAACATTTCTGTCGCTCGAATTTAAAGACCCAAATATATAAGGTATTCCGCATGGAACTAATACTTGCTTCTCTTTTCTTACTACTACAACATGTTTGTCGGGATGATTTGACTTAGAACTAATTGCTGCAGAGAGACCAGAAGCACCTCCACCAATTACTAGAACATCTACTTTTTTCATATATATAACGATTAAATTATTAATTTCTTAAACACACACCACCATTTAAAAGAGGTTTTCGGATTTAGATTAATCAATAACACAAACTTAATCTTTAATTTTATAAATATCAATCCATCATATGTTAAATCGATTGTTTGCAGATAGGTATAAATAAAAACGATTGACACATAAATTG
>CAZUHZ010000087.1:0-1541 GCA_964620895.1 uncultured Dysgonomonadaceae bacterium
TCCAAAACACTAGTTTCTTCTCCCCAATTTGTTATTTTTGTAATTGAAACAAATAACTCCTGTAAATAGACCTAAAACATTAGTTTGTGAAAATCAAAAAAAGAAGCATTAACTTCATCACTATATTTTTTATTCTAACGACAATATTACTTTCTATACTCCTTGTCTATAACAGTTCCTCAAAAGACAAAGAGCTTGGGTATGACAGTACAGCAATACTTAATAGGGTTGTACCCATACAAGAGCTGGCATTGGTAAAATACAACTACTCTGGAGTAATTGGCTACAAAGACTTCCTGAAAATATTGAAGATAAATGTTCCATTGACTGAAAAGTCTTTCTTGTTAAAATATAACGGTTACATCAAAGCGGGTGTAGATTTTGAAAACATGAAAGTGGAAGTTTCAGGGAAAGATGTCCATATATCACTGCCAAGAGCTAGAATATTGGACACAATGATTGACGAAAAGTCCATTAAGGTTTACAATGAGAGTATGAATGCTTTCAATCCGTTAACTATTGCCGATTATAACAAAGCAGTAATGAAAGAAAAAGACACTATGGTGAGCGACGCCATATCTCAAGGCATCTTGAAAGATGCTAGCAAGCAAGCCGAAGTTGTGCTTACAGCAATAATGAAGGACATGGGCTTCGAGAATATAAAAATATCGCAAGAGATAAAGATTCCACAACCTAAATAGAATAAAATCTTTTTAATAAACATTCATCATGAAATTTACAACTAAGTTATTGATTTTTTGGTCTTCTGTTTTTTTGATTTTCCTACTCGGTATCATTTTAGTAATGTCTGTTTTTTGGGATGTTTCTTTTAATTATTGGCAACTCCTTGTAGCATTCATCATTAATGGGGTAATACCGCCCGCTATTATCATCTCTTTTTTCTACAAGAGATTGGAGTATATGGAATCGGAAGATGATTCGCCACCCAAGTTTTCAGGTGTCAAGTCAAAGAATCTTTTGTATAAAGCAAGAGGAACCTCTCCATTTGATGAAGTAATGATAATAGTTGATCGCCAATATATCATTTCCTACTCTGATAGAAAAAACAAAATCCTTAAATTTAGAACTGATTCTCGAATGTTGTCTTGGGGTATAGGGGGTTATCTGAGAATGGCAAACGACGAAACTATAGAAGTGTTTGTATATCCAATACACAAACACTCTAGAAGAGAAAAGCTTATATTAAATCAAACCCTTCGGGTGCTTTGCTCAACATTTAATCAGTGCTAAATCCTTTTTTTGTGTTCTAAGCATTAACTTATTGCACATATACACACTAAACCTATTCCATAAAATATATCGGAGAAGGCTTGTTCTTTTTAGTGGCTAGCGCGCTAAAAAAACGTCATCCCTCGCTCGTTTATCATAGAAATGACATTCATCTCTGCATTTTTATTTCGTTCATCGTAAACTTGACTTTTATACAATTATTTTCATTTCCACAGCCGTGAATTTGAAATTTGCAGCACTTTTTTATTTCCTTGAGCGTAGATTCGAGTTCCTTCTCATTTCCTAATTTC
>CAZUHZ010000087.1:1641-8355 GCA_964620895.1 uncultured Dysgonomonadaceae bacterium
AATTTGAATTTCATGCCATGATTGCTGTTTTGTATCTGCAGGGTTTGATTTCCAACCCGCAAAGTCGTTTTTTGCTTGGTTAAGTGTAATTTAAATTCCAGCAAATATAACGATCTGTTAGATAGTCTCATATATACATAGTTTGCAGTAGTTTCCAACTACAAAAAATAACCTGTATTATTCATCACATTATTGTAAACAAGCGCAATATCATCTCTCAATCAGCAAGTTATTGACTTACAAGTATTGATTTTTACACTCAGTTTTGGGCATGTTTGCTTTTATCAGGGCTCTGAGCATAGTCGAAGGATACCATCTGCTTCGCCAGCAAACTTCTTGAGATAGTGGATCTTATATCGGCGGAGTTCGACGCCCCAGCATCCACGATGGAGCTAAAAACGTGAATAATACGGGATAAACCTATAATATTTTATTTACCCCCTATTTAACGATGTAAGTTCTTAAATCTTTTTTCTAAGTGAAAAAATAGTTACTTTTGTATAGTTACTAACAGGCAAACAAATTACTTTTGAGTCTTTTTAAACTAAAGACTCCACAAAACATACAAATGCAAAAAAATAAAAACAGTATAACTAGTTTTGCAATGCAAGCTGGTTTTGGATTAGGTGGATTTTGGATTTTTAAATACTTATTCGTAATAGGTTCAACACAATACCCCTCATTAGAATATGTAAATGGTTTTCTAATCTTTTTTACACCTCTATTGCTTCTTTTCTATTTAGTGCAATTCAAAAATGCAAAGTCGGATAATACATTGAAATATTGGGAGGGTGTAAGGTTTGGTATAACACTTTTTTTCTTTGCTTCAATCATCGAGTCAGTCATTGTTATAATGCACATTGCATGGATTGATCCATCATTCATTTCTAAGGTAACTCAACAGACAATTGAAATTGCTGAATCTCTCAATTTTAATGAGACAATGATGGATGAACTAAAAAGACAAAGTATCTTTTCACCCATCGCTTATGTATTCAGACAAATTATAAGCAATGTGTTTATCGGCTTCATTCTCTCTTTAATACTTTCGCCTGTTGCGTCAAGGATAAACATTGACATTAAGAATTTAAACAAGTAGTTATTTTAATTAATTAGAGCTAGTATGGATATTTCCGTAGTAATTCCTTTGTACAACGAAGAAGAATCGCTTCCTGAACTAAATAGTTGGATTGAAAATGTGATGGAGAAAAACGACTTTTCTTACGAAATAATATATGTAGATGATGGTAGCACCGACAATTCGTGGGAAGTTATCACTCAATTGAAAGAAGAGTCGAACAACGTTAGAGCTATCAAGTTTCAACGAAACTATGGAAAATCTCCTGCTTTGCACTGTGCTTTCCAAAAAACAAAAGGTGATGTAGTAATTACAATGGATGCCGATTTGCAAGATAGTCCTGACGAAATTCCTGAACTATACAGAATGGTGTGCGAAGAGGATTACGATTTAGTTTCGGGCTGGAAAAAGAAACGATATGATAGCAAACTCACCAAAAACATTCCTTCTAAGCTATACAATGCTACAGCAAGAAAAGTTACAGGCATCAAGCTACACGATATGAATTGTGGGCTAAAGGCTTACAAGAGAGAGGTAGTGAAGAGTATTGAAATATACAACGATATGCATCGCTATATTCCTGCATTGGCAAAAAATGCAGGCTTCACCAAGATTGGCGAAAAAGTTGTAACACACAGCCCTCGCAAATACGGTAAAACAAAATTTGGAGTGAGCAGGTTCTTCAATGGTTACCTCGACTTACTTACACTTTGGTTCTTGTCGGTTTTTGGTAGAAAACCAATGCACTTTTTTGGCATTTTGGGTAGCTTAATGTTTTTTATTGGCTTCGTTGCTATCATATTTGTGGGAGCGTCTAAAATATATGCTATGAAACATGGTCTTGGCTATAGATTGGTTACAGACTCGCCCTACTTCTTCCTCTCTATTACTGCAATGATAATAGGTACACAACTGTTTTTGGCAGGATTCTTGGGTGAAATTATATCGCGTAACTCGTCTGATAGAAACAAATACAACATAGAAAAAGAAATCTAAAAAACCTCAATACAATGAATATAGACAAACTATTTTTGAAGCGAAAATCAGTACGCTCCTATTCAAGTAAAGAAATAAATAAAGAGACAATTGTAGAGTTGCTTAATGCTACACGCTTAGCACCATCGGCGGTAAACTATCAACCATGGCGTTTTTTTGTATGCAGTAGTGAGGAGATAAAACAAAGAATTGTAGAGAGTTATCCACGCAAATGGTTCGAGACTGCTCCGCTTTACATTGTGGCATGTTCCGATAAATCGCAGTCGTGGAAACGTGCTGCTGACAACAAAGATCATGGCAATATTGATGTTGCCATAGCGGTTACACATCTAACACTCAAAGCAACCGAGTTGGGACTTGGCACTTGTTGGGTATGCAATTTTGATGCTAGTGTGCTTAAAGATGCACTCAATTTAGACAAAGCATTAGAGCCTGTAGCCATTATACCTATTGGTTATCCTACGGAAGATATTTCTTTGGAAACAGAACAACCCAAGAAAAGAAAGTCGATAGAAGAGTTTACTGAATGGATGTAAACCCTTATAATACTTTATAATATAATTCCACTTACTTATCTCATATTTTAATGAAAAGCCCCAACAATATCTCGAAACAAATACTGTTTTTTTTGTTTGTAGTGCTGCTTATTAGCTGTACATCAAACAAAAAACAAGGAGCAGAAGAACTTAGCTTCCACCACGATAGCGGTGAAATATTCCATACCTATTTCCATATCAAATACGAGTATAGTCGCTCTGTGAAAGAAGAGATAATGGAAACCTTGGGGAAGTTCGACCAATCACTCAACCCTTTCAGAGAAAACTCCACCATTCACAAAGTTAACAACAATGTGCCCACTGAATTAGATTCACTCTTTATTGAGGTGTTTAATAAATCGATGGAGGTATCTCGCAAAACAAATGGAAAATTCGATGTTACAGCATCGCCATTTATCAATGCATGGGGTTTTGGTTTTAAGGATATGGACAATGTTACACCCCAACAGATAGATAGCATGAAAGCTTTTGTTGGGTACAACAAAATAAGAATAGAAAATGGCGCAGTAGTAAAAGACGATCCTCGTGTTCAAATAAACACGTCGGCAATAGCCAAGGGTTACTCTTGCGATATTGTGGCAGATGTATTGCAAAGCTTTGGTATAACCAACTATATGGTTGAAATTGGTGGCGAGATAACCATGAGTGGTACAAACGAAAAAGGCGATTGCTGGCGTATTGGTATAGACAAACCGACGGACGATGCTTTAGCAATGAAGCGCGAATTGCAACTCATTCTTTCAATTTGCGATAAAGCAGTGGCTACATCAGGTAACTACAGGAATTATTACGTGAAAGATGGCGTGAAATACTCACATACCATCGACCCACAAACAGGATACCCTTCCGAGCAAGATATACTAGGAGCAACAATTATTGCCGACGACTGCATGACAGCCGATGCTTATGCTACAGCATTTATGGCATTGGGTTTAAAGAGATCGGTAGAAGTGGCAAAAACTATTCCAGGTTTGTATTACTATTTTATTTATGCAAAGCCTAATGGCGAAGTAGATGTACTATTTTCTGATGATTTTCAACAATTTATGGTGAATTAAGCGGTTGCTTGCCAATAAAAAAGCAAGAATCGGATTGTGTGGGCTGTAAAAATAATATAGCTTTGAAATAATAATAAAAACTATAAGCATGAACACAACAAACAAAACTTTCGATTTTCAGCGTATAGAGCAAGCTATCAACTATATTCGCACACACTTTAAAGAGCAACCCAGTTTAGACGATATTGCTGCAGCAGTAAATCTAAGTCCTCAGCACTTTCAACGTCTTTTCAGTAAATGGGCAGGCATTAGCCCAAAGAAGTTTCTTCAATATACCACCATCGAATATGCTAAAGAGCAACTGAAAGAGCAAAAAACCTTGTTCGATGCCTCTATCGATAGCGGACTATCTAGTACAAGTCGTTTGCACGACCTCTTTGTAACTGTAGAAGCCATGACACCAGGAGAGTACAAGAATCAAGGGAAAGATCTCACCATCTTTTACTCTTACCCAGATACTATTTTCGGTTCAGCTTGTGTAGCATCTACAAACAAGGGTATATGCTACTTAGCATTTGGTGATACAGCGACTACTTATAAAGAACTAGTGGAAATGTTTCCTCGTGCCAACTTCATTCACCAGCAACAAACAATCCACCTTGAAGCAGTCGCTTTTATACAAAGCTCTGCAAACGCACTCAAACCACTACAGCTACACATCAAAGGCACGGACTTTCAACTAAAAGTGTGGGATGCTCTTCTCAAAATTCCATTGGGCAATCTCACAACCTATGGAAACATCAGCAACCATCTGAGCAATCCCAATGCAAATCGTGCTGTGGGCACTGCTGTTGGCTCAAACCCTGTTTCATTCATCATTCCCTGCCATAGAGTAATCCGCTCAAGTGGAGAGCTGGGAGGCTACCATTGGGGGTTAGATTTAAAAGTGGCAATGATTGGATGGGAAGCGGCGAAAGGAAAATAACTTCAAACTTTTCATTTAGGCAGTTGTTTGATACTAATAAAGCAATAAGATTTGTTATTTTATTTACGAATTGATTATTGACAAAATAATTGTGTAAATTTGTTCTAAGAAAAGAAGAAAAGAATCCATTAAAGAAAGAGATATATAATATGAGAAAATGGCGCATTGAAGATTCAGTAGAGACATACAATATAAACGGTTGGGGAAATAAATATTTCTCAATAAACGAAAAAGGAAACGTGCTTGTTAGTCCTCAGAGGGAGAATTATGGTGTTGATTTAGATGAGTTGATGAAAGAGCTTGACATGCAAGATGTTTCTGCTCCTGTATTAGTGCGATTTCCTGAAATACTGGATAGTAGAATCGAAAAAATAAGTACCTGTTTCAAAACTGCAGCAGCAGAATACGAATACAAAGCACAGAATCATATTGTTTACCCTATCAAGGTAAACCAAATGCGACAAGTAGTTGAAGAGATAGTTACCCACGGAAAGAAATTTAACATTGGATTGGAGGCAGGCTCCAAGCCAGAGTTGCATGCTGTATTAGCTATTGATACAGACCGCGACTCTTTAATTGTTTGTAACGGGTATAAAGACGAAGATTATATAAAGCTAGCCCTATTGGCTCAAAAAATGGGCAAGCAGGTGTTTCTTGTAATTGAGAAATTAAACGAACTACACCTCACACTAAAATTAGCAAAAAAACTAAATGTAAAACCAAACATTGGTATCCGAATCAAACTAACCAGTTCGGGTAGTGGTAAATGGGAAGAATCGGGAGGAGATGGTAGTAAGTTTGGGCTCAACTCTAGTGAACTCTTAGATGCTTTAGAGGTGCTAAAAGAGCATAACATGACAGATTGTCTGCGCCTCATACACTTTCATATTGGTAGCCAAATTACAAAAATTCGTCGTATCAAAACTGCATTACGTGAAGCTGCACAGTTTTATGTACAA
This sequence comes from uncultured Dysgonomonadaceae bacterium, assembly GCA_964620895.1. Lineage (GTDB taxonomy): Bacteria > Bacteroidota > Bacteroidia > Bacteroidales > Dysgonomonadaceae > UBA2632. Next base: position 7,215 of record CAZUHZ010000087.1, read on the forward strand.
CTCTACCAACTTGGCTATAAAATTGAGTTTGTAGATATTGGCGGCGGATTGGGAGTCGATTATGATGGCACACGCTCTTCGTATAGCGAAAACAGTATCAACTATTCTATTCAAGAATATGTAAACGACTCTGTGTTTGCTTTCGTAGATGCAGCCGATAAAAATGAGATTCCTCATCCAAATATTATCACCGAATCGGGACGTGCACTTACTGCTCACCATTCTATACTCATTTTCGAAGTGCTAGAGACAACCACTCTACCCCAATGGGAAGAGGACATTGACCTTCACGAAGACGACCACGAGTTGGTGAAAGAGATGTACAACATTTGGGATTCTCTCTCTCAGCCTCGCATGCTTGAAGCATGGCACGATGCACAGCAGATAAGAGAAGAGTCACTAGATTTGTTTAGCCTTGGCATGCTCGATCTAAAGACTCGTGCTCAAGTCGAAAAACTCTATTTCTCCATTATGAGAGAAATAAGTATAGTAATCAAAAGTATTAAACATGCACCAGAAGAGTTGAGACGCTTGGCTACTTTGTTGCCAGATAAATACTTCTGCAACTTCTCGCTGTTTCAATCACTGCCCGACTCATGGGCTATCGACCAAGTGTTTCCTATTATGCCCATTCATCGCTTAGATGAGAAGCCCACTCGCACAGCAACATTGCAAGATATAACATGCGACTCGGATGGAAAAGTAGCCAATTTTATTTCGCAAGGCGGACAGCAGTCCTCTTTTCTACCTGTACACACTTTAAAGAAAAATGAACCTTACTATTTAGGTGCTTTTCTTGTAGGTGCTTATCAAGAGATATTGGGTGATTTGCACAATCTTTTTGGCGACACCAATGTGGTGCATATTAGTGTGAGCAAAAAAGGCCATAAAATTGAACAAGTAATTGATGGCGAAACCATAGCAGAAGTATTAGAGTATGCCCAATACAATTCTAAGAAATTGGTAAGAACAGTAGAGACTTGGGTTATGAGCTCTGTTAAACAGGGTGTTATATCTACTGCCGAAGGAAAAGAATTCTTAGAAAACTATCGTTCTGGATTGTATGGATATACTTATTTGGAGTAAGCGCTAAAACGATATTATTAGTATTAAAAAGGCTTTCTAGCAATAATGTTAGAAG
>CAZUHZ010000088.1:0-4284 GCA_964620895.1 uncultured Dysgonomonadaceae bacterium
TCAATATTATAACATATGAAAACAATTAAAGTTTAACTTTCAACTAAAATATCTTTGTGTAAGTGTGACAGTAAGGCGTTGAGCCTTTGTGTTTATAATATTGTTGATGATAATCTTCAGCTTTCCAAAACTTTGCTGCTGGTCTTAGTGTAGTTGCAACTTTGTAGCCTTTTTTTAATAAAAGGTTGGTGTATTTCTCGGCAATTGCTTTTTGCTCATCATCTTTATAGAAAATAGCCGACAAATATTGCGAGCCAATGTCTGGTCCTTGACCATCTGTTTGTGTAAAATCGTGTGTTTCGTAAAACAATCGAACCAAATCGCCATAAGTGATTACAGAAGGGTCGTAAACTATTTCAGTAGCTTCTAAATGTCCTGTTTTGCCTGTCGATACTTGTTCGTAAGTAGGATTATCTTTATGCCCTCCCATATATCCAACCGAAGTTTCAACAACTCCTGGAGCTTGCATAAAGTAATATTCTGTACCCCAGAAACATCCAGAAGCAAAGTGTGCTTTTTCTAATGAGTCGTCTTTTTTAGGAACAAATTTAAGCGAAATTGAATTAACACAATGGCGCGTATTTTTGTCAGTAAACTGTTCACCCAAAAAGACATGTCCCAAATGCCCTCCACAATTGCTACAAACAATTTCGGTTCTTCGTCCATCGGCATCAATCACTCGTTTCACACTTCCCTCTATCTCATCGTCAAACGATGGCCAACCACACCTTGCATCAAACTTATCGTTCGATTTGTACAAAGGGGCATCGCATCTTTTACAAACATATGTTCCCTCCTCTTCATTATCTAGATATTCACCTGTAAAGGGCTTTTCAGTCCCTTTGCGAACTATTACATCTTCTTCCCTTTCAGTCAATTTGTTAAACTTCATCATCGTATTCTCTTTATTATTGTTGTTTTGTGAACATGCCCCAACTACATTGGAAAGCAATATAAGGTATAAAAATATTTTCTTCATAACTGTTTCTTACTATAACGTTTGAATGCGGATATTGATTATCTATCACATCACTTTATTATATATTTAGTTTTTTTCCTAATCAAAGATTCAACTACAAGTGTTGCTAGCAGACACTTGGTTGAGTGTGTGTGTTGATAGTGGCAAGTAGTCCTTTCGTGCTACAATAACACTAAAAAAGCTAATTGGCATAAATCCTTTAAAAGCATTATAGAGGATTTTATCTTGCTCATTTGCATATCTTTAGATTTGTCTTGTCAATTCTCATTCTCAAAAATAGATACATACCGCAAATTTATTATCTTTGCACAGATAAACGTACAATTCTAAATATAAAGATAACAAATAAAATGGAAACAAAACTATCAACAGATTTAGCATACAAAGTAGCAGATATTTCTCTTGCCGACTTTGGAAGAAGAGAGATTGACATTGCCGAGCACGAAATGCCTGGACTGATGGCATTGCGTAAAAAATATAAGGGGCAGTTTCCATTGAAAGGTGCTCGCATCATGGGCTCCTTACACATGACTATTCAAACTGCAGTGCTGATAGAAACATTGGTAGATTTGGGTGCTGATGTAAGATGGGCAAGTTGCAATATATTCTCTACTCAAGACCATGCTGCTGCAGCTATTGCGGCTTCGGGTGTGCCTGTGTTTGCTTGGAAGGGCGAAACATTGGAGGAGTATTGGTGGTGTACCGATATGGCGCTTCGTTTCCCTGATGGAAAAGGACCTCACATGATTGTGGACGATGGTGGAGATGCATCTTTGCTTGTACATTTGGGTTATAAAGCCGAAAATGATGCATCGACAATAGATAGAAAAGGATCGAACAAAGAAGAGCAAACCATACTAGACACATTAGCTCGTATTCTGAAAGAAGACAACCAACGTTGGCATCGCACCGTGAAGGAGATGAAGGGAGTTTCGGAAGAGACCACTACTGGGGTTCACAGATTGTATCAGATGATGGAAAAGGGTGAATTGTTAGTTCCTGCATTTAACGTAAACGACTCTGTAACAAAGTCTAAGTTCGACAACTTATATGGTTGTCGCGAATCATTGGCAGATGGAATAAAACGTGCAACCGATGTGATGATAGCTGGTAAAGTTGTCGTGGTGTTGGGCTATGGCGATGTTGGCAAAGGGTGTGCCCACTCAATGCGCAGTTATGGTGCACGAGTTGTAGTAACCGAAATAGACCCAATATGTGCCCTGCAAGCAGCAATGGAGGGTTTTGAAGTGAAACCAATTGAAGATGCACTGCACGAAGGAAATATCTATGTAACTACAACTGGCAATTGCGATGTAATTACCATCGATCATATGAAGCAGATGAAAGATCAAGCTATTGTTTGCAATATTGGGCATTTTGATAACGAAATACAGGTAGATAAACTGGTCAACTTCCCTAATATAGAGCACACAAACATCAAGCCACAAGTTGACAAATACACTTTCCCTACAGGCAACTCAATATTCTTGTTGGCAGAAGGTCGTTTAGTGAACTTAGGATGTGCAACAGGACACCCATCTTTTGTGATGAGCAACTCGTTCACCAATCAGGTGTTGGCTCAAATAGACTTGTGGAACAACGATTATGAAGTAGGAGTGTATCGCCTGCCTAAAAAATTGGACGAAGAGGTGGCTCGCTTGCACCTCGATCAAATTGGGGTGAAGCTAACAAAGTTGACTCAAAAACAAGCCGATTATATAGGTATATCAGTCGATGGACCTTTCAAGGCAGAGCACTACAGATACTAAATGAATAATCAAACAACCTTATTATAATCGCTCTATGTCAATTATCAAAAGTGTTTTAGATACCGATTTATATAAATTCACCACCAGTTACGCCTACTCAAAACTGTTTCCCCGTGCTTATGGAGAGTTTGAGTTTGTAGATAGAAGCAATGGTGATTATCCTGAAGGATTCGACCAAATGCTCAAGGACGAGATTAAAAGCATGGAGAGCCTTTGTTTAACAGATGAAGAAGAGGCATTTTTAATAAAAAAACTACCTTATCTTCCTCCAACCTATATCGACTTTTTGAAAGGTTTCCGATTCAACTCATCCGAAGTGAAAGTGTGGATGGAAGAGGGAAAGCTAAAAGTGAAAGCAACGGGTTTACTCTATCGCGTTACATTGTGGGAAACTCCCATATTGGCTACTATTTCTGAGCTATTCTTCAAACTGACAGGGCAAAAACCCGACATAGAATATATGGAGAAATCTGCCATAGATAAAGCCGAAAAGCTTGCCCAACACAATGTTACCTTCTCTCTGTTTGGTATGCGTCGCCGTTTCAGTGCTGATATTGAAGATAGGGTAACCAAGCTTTTGAAAACTCATTCAAAAAAGAACTTCTTTGGTACTAGCAATGTGTATATGGCATTTAAGCACAATGTAAATCCATCGGGCACACATCCACATGAGTGGGTGCAGTTTCACGGCTCTATATATGGTTATAAAATGGCTAACTATATGTCGATGGAAAATTGGATTAATACCTATGATGGCGATTTGGGTACAGTTTTGACCGACACCTACACAACCGATATATTCCTTACCAACTTCAGCAAGAAACATGCAGCTCTTTTCACAAGTTTACGTCAAGATAGTGGCGATCCTTTTAAGTTTGTTGATAAAGCCATCAAAAGATACAAAGAGTTGAGAATAGACCCTCAAATCAAATATATTGTCTTTTCAGATAGCTTGAACGTAGAGAAAGCTATTGCTATAAAAGAGTATTGTGCCGACAAAATAGGCGCATCTTTTGGTATTGGCACAAACCTTACCAACGATGTGGGTAATAACATAAAAGGGCTCAACATTGTGATGAAGCTTTTCCGTTGCAAAATGACAGAAAAAGAACAGTGGCACGAGTGTGTCAAGCTATCGGATGTAGAGGGCAAACACACTGGCAGTAAGCGTGAAATTCATTTGGCGCAAGAGACGCTTAGTTTGTTGTAGAGGTGCTGTCTCTAATTTATTCAAGTGTCAGCTCAGGAAACCCTCAAATAAATGAAGGTCACTTTTCAGAGTGGACTCATCCAATATATTTACAACTACAGTTGATGCAATAAAAGACCTCGTGCCTCTTAGAGATGACATTCAACCCTTTGCTTACATTTCGTTGGTCATAGACTTGACTTTTATATCATTGTCTTTACTTCCATGGTGGTGGAATTGAAGTTTATGACATTAATTTCACTTCCAAAATTGTTGTTTCAAGTATCATCTCATTTTATAATTTCCGCGGTTATAGATTTGAGTCTTATGCTATGGTTGCAGAATCC
>CAZUHZ010000088.1:4384-8306 GCA_964620895.1 uncultured Dysgonomonadaceae bacterium
ATGTCATGATTGCCGTTTTGTAGGCATAGGATTTGATTTCTAACTCATACAGACGCTTTTTGCTTGATAAATGCAATCTATTTGAAATAAATGTTTCGATTTGTAAGATGGTTATGTAAAGATATAGTTGTAGCAACTTTCTAAAAAGTTGACTTTTTATAGACACATCTATTCCCTGTTGATTCCAAAAATGCCCATGAGAGAAAAAATAAGTATCTTTGTATTGAAAAATTGTTGTTAGATAAAATAAAACTATAATAAAAAATGGCTGGACATAGTAAATGGTCGAATATTAAAGCAAGAAAGGGTGCGCAAGACAAGAGAAAATCTAAAATATTTGCGAGAGTAATTAAGGAAATTACCATTGCAGTAAAAGAAAATGGTAATAATGGAGATCCAGAAACAAACCCAGCTCTTAGAAATGCAATACAAAATGCACGTGGTGCAAATATGCCTAAAGATAATATCGAGCGAGCCATAAAAAGAGCTTCTGGAGCCGACTCCGAAAGCTACAAACATGTCAATCTTGAAGGATATGGACCTCACGGAATAGCCATATTTGTTGAGTGCACTACAGACAACACCAATAGAACTGTTGCTAATATAAGAGCTATTTTTAATAAGTATGGAGGCAGCTTGGGTACGAACGGTTCTTTAGAATTTTTGTTTGATAGATTTGGCGTGTTTACCATTGCAAAAGAGAAATTGACTACGGATTGGGAAGAGCTGCAACTTATATTGATAGAGTATGGTGCTGAATCTTTTGAAGAGGAAGAAGAAGTTTATTTAATCTATTCAGATTATAAAAGCTTTGGCACTGTTTCTGATAAACTTCTTGAGCTAGATATTGAAACTCAAAATGCTGCAGTAGAACTAATCCCTAATCACACAGAGGAGTTACCCTTGGCACAAGCCATGACTATTGTTACCATGATTGATGCTTTTGAAGATGACGATGATGTGCAAAATGTATATCACAGCCTTGAATTGACAGACGAGTTGAGTGAAGAGCTTGCAAAGGGGTAGGAGGTTGGTTTAAATGTAGGTGTTAGATTATTTCAAAAAAGTTTAAGTTGTTTGTTTATACTTTCTTTAATCATACCTTCAAACTCTTCCCATTCTTCAATTTTTAAGCCAGTTATTTTACTTTTTGCATCTTCAAAGCTGTAGTTTTCAAACGCTTTTTCAAAGTCAATACGCATCAAAGTGTCTTTATTGATTGACCTTTTTGAATCAGAGAAAATAATTGATTTAAGAAACTTTTGAACTAAAACAGAGTTTAGTAATAAATTAGCTATTTGCGCCATTTTAATGTTGTCAAATCCAATAAAATAGCAGGTGTCATCAAGCATTATTGCTTTAGACTCTTTTGGACTTACTAATGTAAAATGTGTTGATTTATAAAGACCTGAAATAGCAACTTTGTATTTTGCAAATGAATAATCGCCTACTCCAAATATCGAGAAGTCTGGTTTTCCCTTATAAATAGAAGATTTACGATTATCAAAAACATCTTTGTGTGAATTTAAATATTGATAAGTTAGAGGTAGAGTATCTTTAATATAACTTGTTTCTTGTCCTATTTTTTTTTGAGGAATTATTGTTAGTTTTCTGTATTTATTGACTTCATCAACTTTTAGATCAGAACTTTTTAGCAAGCCATATACTAATTTATTTTCTAAGTTGAACTCTTCTCCAAAACCATTTATATAGTGGCTATTAAATTGTTCAAACTCCATGACTTTTGAGCAATCATGTTTTACCCCAGAACGCCAAGTGAAAATTGATTTACCATCTATTGTGCTAGATATGTCATAATCTTCTACTGAATAAACAAACTTATTTCTATACCAACCGAAAGTTGTTAAATAATCACGACTGTAAAAGTCAAACTCATTACAAGTGAACTCGGGCTCAGTATTTAAGTGAGTTAAAAACAAACAAGCACTTACCGAAACATTAAATTCTTTTTTAGAGTCAATGTTCAATTTTTCTGATTGACCAATTCTAAAACAATTTCTTTTTTGATCTTGGATTAAATTTTTGACTACAGAGTTTTTAATTAAAAATGCAAACATTCCATCATGCTTTTCAAAAGATTTTAGCATTATCAGAGAAATATACTCCCCAATATCAAAATTCCCTTTTCCTGTGATAGCTTCTAAACCACTATGTTTTTTAAAGTTAGATTTCTCAGGAAGGTTTTTTGAATCAATTGAACTTAATTCAGAGTTGGTTACCCACGGTGGATTACCAATAATCAAAGTTTTTAAATGAGATGTAGATTTTGCTAATCCTTCGTAAGAGAATTCAAAAGCATTACCATGAATAATATCAATTTCGGGTTTTGGAACATCTTTATTTGCGAGGAAATATGTTAGGATTTTAAATTTTGTTTCCCAAACGTAAGGTTGATAGATTTCAACACCTACAATTTTTTTTAATGAATGTGATTGTTTAAGTGATGCAAGAATAAAATTACCTTTACCACAAGTTGGTTCTAATATAAATTCAAAGTTATTGTATTTAAAAAATGCATATTTGGTTACTTGCAAAGCTAATTCTTTATTTGTTTGAAAATCCCCATATTCTCTTCTATCAGATTCTAAAACATGAGAGTTGTTTTCTTTTATTATTTCTAAGAGCCCTGTAGCTTCTTCCTGAGAAGAGAAGAAATCATTTATCCCACTAATATTTTTTATAAGCTTATTGATTTCAACAAAGTCTTCTAGCAATTTTAAATTCTTTTGAAAGAACTCTAAAGTCAAATCAGTTATATGTGTATCAAAACAAATCATTTAGTTATTTTATCTACGACTTTTGTTATACCTTCTACATTTTCTGTTAGATTTACTACTCTTGCATATTGCAATCTCCATTGTAAAGCATTTGATATAGTCAGGTAGCCTTGTTTCGGTGTGTCAATTAGTATTTGGTCTGCAATCAAACCAAGTGTTATATCATCTGCTGGTATGTTTTTGTCATTAAGGTATGCAATAATATCTTCTTTAATTGCTCCATCCTTAATCATTTCTCGCAATCTGAATGTTGTTGTATAGTCAGCTGTTCTTTCTTTATCAAGATAAGAGCAATTCACAAAATCAAGTTTTGCTGCAATTGTGTTTGTGTCATCAACTTTATCATAAACAAAAACAAGCAAGTTGTAACCTAATCCAAATAGTTTTTGTTTGGCGTCTTTAAAGGGACTTGAAGATTGTGGTTGTCTTATTGAAGTTACCTTTATGTCTGTTTGAATATTTTCACCTGGCAAATCCACTCCTCTTGCAGAAGAGCCATTTTTATATGAATATTTACTGTTAAGATAATCTTTAAATTTATGCTCAATATATGTTCCGACTGCTTTTCCATCAGTCACTCCGTATAAATCGGAATTTAAGTATGAAGATTCTATTTCGCAAAATTCTTTTGCGGATTTTATTAATGTTTCTATTGTTAATTCTGGTTTCATTAATTTGTTATTTCAGTTTGTTTGAAAGAATATATTTTTCCATTTGACCATCAATTAATTTATACATGACAAATATACAAAACTCAATGCATCATAACAATATAAGCTATATATTTATTATCTAGTTAGCCCTGCATATACCTTGGTTATTTCAGGTTAAATAAATTTCATAAAGGTAAGGAGCTTATATAAAGGAAAAACGCTTTGAAAAGACAGTGAATTGATTTTTGAGCAACTTGTATTCTTTAGAATGATAAAAATAAAATGGCAGTTAAAATCTATCTCATTAAACCTAACATTTTCCAACACATTAAAATGGTGATAATTTCGACTTACAAGAGAAACTTTACGATAAGTTTATTTGCGAATTAGTGATAAAGGGTTGTAGATAAAAGCAGTTGTTAGTAGTTATCCTTGGCTGTTCGCATCAACCTTAAAAGAAAACACCCTCCA
>CAZUHZ010000089.1:0-8282 GCA_964620895.1 uncultured Dysgonomonadaceae bacterium
AGGGTTCTGAGTTTACCTACTGTTTCCGCAAATTGTTTTAGACTCCTTTCGACCTGTGATTCTATAGCAGAGAAAGAATAAATATGCTTTGGGGTAGAGGGTGTTTATGGTGAAAAAGTAAATAGGAGAATTATTACTATGCATTGTGAAAGTTAGGTTGAATTTATTGATTACAACAATTTTGTCTATATTTGTTTTAAAGTAGATGTTCATGGTCTTAAAGTTGGAAAAACAGTTTTCGACATTGAGAAAATGGATGTTTTTCTTTTTTTTATTTCTTATTGATAATATAGATAAACTGCCGCCTTTGCAAAATCTGTTTGCGAACACGGTTTTTCTTTTTCTTGATAGTCCATAAATAGTTCATATATGAAAAATGTAAAAATTCTTATTTTGTTGCTAGTGCTTGCATCTTGTAGTTCTAAAAAAGAAGAGCAGCAACCCAGCACATACACCTTGCATGGTGATACAATTGTGGTGGATGATAACTCGATTATAGCTCCAAAGCTAAAAACAGCAACCATCAAATCAACTTCGCATCAATTGGAGATGTTCTCAACAGGAACTGTAAGAGCCATCCCTAACTTTTACGCCGAAATTGCGCCACCTTTCTCTGGAAGAGTAACGAAGGTATATTTAAAGTTGGGGATGAAGACACAACCTGGCACTCCTTTGTTCGAGATGGCATCGTCCGATTTTACTGAAGTGCAGAAAGCACTTCTTCAAGCTAGGTCAGCGTTGAAGTCAGCAAAGACCAACCTCAAGCGTCAGCAAGATTTGCACGAACATGGTGTAGCTGCATTGCGAGATTTGGAAGATGCGCAAACTCAATTTGATATGCATCAGCAAGAATACGACAATGCTGCAGCCAACTTGAAGATATATGGAGTAAATGCTGAGAGCTTTTCGTTTGGTCAGAACCTTGTAGTGAGTTCGCCCATTGCAGGAGAAGTAATTGTAAACGATGTGGTGCTTGGGCAGTATATTACTGATAATGATGAGCCTCATGTAAAGATTGCACAATTGAATAAAGTGTGGGTAGTGGGCGAGGTGAAAGAGAAAGATTTGGGTTTTATTACTCAATTGGATGAGGCTAGAATCAGCCTTTCTGCTTATCCTAACAAAGAGATAACGGGCAAGATATACCACATTGATGAAGTTGTGGACGAAACTACGCGCAGTGTGAAAGTAATGATAGAGTGCGAAAACGAAGATAGTCTATTGAAACCAGGAATGTATGTGAGCGTAAAGTTTATTGATGTTGCCAGAGAAACATTGCTAGTTCCTGCTAAATCTGTGTTGCAATATAATGATAGAAGCTTTGTATATGTTGAGGTATCAGGGGGACACTATCTGCAAAGGTTTGTAGAGACAGGTGTTTCGGTAGAAGATGATATAATTGTTACTAAAGGACTTTCCGAAAATGAAGCTATTGTAACAGAAGGAGCGTTTTATCTACTAGACGCCAAATAAATAAAGGGGAGTATTAGTATCTTCTTCTCATTTAAAATAAAGAATAACTGATGAAAAATATATTCGAAACCACCATCGAAAAGAGATGGTTGATATTGACCTTGTTCATATTGCTATCCGTTTTTGGTTACTATTCATGGACAAAACTGTCAATAGAAGCTTATCCAGATATTGGCGATGTGACATCGCAAGTAGTGGTGCAAGTACCTGGTTTGGCTGCCGAAGAGATGGAGCAGCAGATTACTATTCCTATTGAAAGGGCAATAAATGGTTTGCCTGGTTTGCATGTAATGCGTAGCAAAAGCACATTTGGTTTGACGATGGTAACCATTGTGTTTGACGATGGCGTGGACGATTACTTTGCTCGAACCAGAATTATGGAAAGGTTGGACGAAGTGGACCTGCCTTACGGTGCCGTGCCCGAGTTAGATCCGTTGACATCGCCCACTGGCGAAATATATCGTTATATACTCGAAAGCAACAGCAGTGATTTGCGAACGCTGACAGATATTCAAAATTTCACGATTATCCCGCGTTTGAAACAAGTTTCGGGTGTGGCAGATGTTACCAACTTTGGCGGCATCACCACGCAATACCAAGTAGAGCTCGATCCACGCAAGATGGAGCAATACAATGTTTCGCTTTCTGAAGTAATTGAGACTATTGAGAAGAACAATGCCAATGCGGGCGGAAGTATTGTTAATCGTGGCGACCAATCGTATGTAGTACGTGGAATTGGTTTAGTGAAAGATTTGGAAGACATTGGTAGGGTAGTGGTGAAGTCTGTGAAAGGAGTTTCGGTCTATCTGAGCGACCTTGGAACATTGAAATATGGTAACCTTGAGCGTGCTGGTGCATTGGGATATACAGATAAACGCGGTGTGGACTATTCCGATAATATTCAAGGAATTGTTTTACTGCTCAAGGGTGAGAACCCATCTGATGTTTTGCTAGAAGTAAACAAGGCTGTAGATGAATTGAATGATGGAGGATTGCCCGAAGGGGTGAAGATTCACACCTTCTTAGATAGAACAGATTTGGTAGATACCACATTGTCAACCATTTCCAGAACTATCATGGAGGGAATCGGTTTGGTTATTCTTATCCTTATTATTGTGTTGGGTAGTTGGCGCGGAGCTTTGTTAGTCGCAATTACCATTCCTCTCTCACTATTGATTGCTTTTATATTGATGAAAGTAACCAATATCCCCGCCAATCTGCTCTCATTAGGTGCAATCGACTTCGGAATTATTGTTGACGGTGCTATTGTGATGATGGAGACCATACTGAAAAAACGAGAGGACAATCCCGACAAAGAACTCACCGTAAAAACTATTGCCAAACGGGCAAAAGATGTGGCACGTCCTATTTTCTTTGCTACTCTTATTATTATAACCGCTTACTTACCTCTTTTTGCATTCGAACGTGTGGAAAACAAGCTTTTCACACCCATGGCATTTACTGTAGGATATGCACTCTTAGGTGCATTGCTGGTTGCTCTGGTTCTTATTCCAGGCATGGCTTATTTCATTTACAAGAAACCTCAAAAGGTGTATCACAATAAATGGATGGAGAGATTGACGAATGCATACCATAGTCGAATTCAAAAAACTTTGAAGAAGCCCAAGAATGTGTTTATTCCTTTAGGGGTGGTATTGATTGCTGCAGTTATTTTAACCATGAGTGTGGGAAAGGACTTCCTTCCCGAGTTGGATGAGGGGTCTATATGGCTGCAAGTGTCCTTGCCTCCAGGTATTACATTAGAGAAATCGAAAGAGATGAGCGATGCACTTCGCTATAAAACAATGGAACACGAAGAGGTGACATATGTAATGGTGCAAGCTGGTAGAAACGATGATGGAACAGATGCTTGGACTGCTTCGCACTTGGAGTGTAGTATTGGGTTGAAACCCTACTCGCAATGGAAACGAGGAAGAAGAAAGGCTGATTTGATTGAAGACCTTGCTGCCGATTATGCAAAAATGCCGGGCTATAACATTGCATTTTCGCAACCTATGATTGATGGCGTAATGGATAAGATAGCGGGCGTGCACAGTGAGTTGGCTATTAAAATATTTAGCGAAGACTTTAGAGAAAACCGTAGAGTTGCCGAAGATATAATTACTACTCTCAAAACAGTAAAAGGAGCTGTTGACCTAGCTATTGATGAAGAGCCCCCATTGCCTCAAATACAAATTACTGCCAATCGAGAGCGCATTGCACAATATGGATTGAATGTATATGATGTGTCGGAGTTGATAGAGGTTGCTTTAGGGGGCAAAGCCATATCACAAATATTTGTGGAAGATAAGGTGTACGACATTATTACTCGCTACAAAGAGGAGAGCAGGAATACACCCGAGAAGATAGGCAACTTAATGCTCACAAATGCTGAAGGAGCAAAGATTCCTTTGTCGCAAGTGTGCGATATTAAACTAAATACTGGAGAGAGCACCATCTCAAGAGAGATGAACAAGCGACACTTAACAGTGCGGTTGAACTTGAGAGGAACCGACTTGACGTCGTTTTTGAACGAAGCACAAGATAAGATTGAAAAGGAAGTGCCCTATGATCATGAGAAGGTAACTCTTTCGTGGGGTGGACAATTTGAGAATCAACACCGTGCCTACAAGCATTTAGCACTTATTGTGCCGTTGGCACTTTCATTTATGTTTGTGTTGCTGTATGGTGCTTTTGGAAAGTTCCGTCAAGCAGGACTCTTAATGGGAATTGTTCCATTGGCACTCTTTGGAGGAATGTTGGCATTGAATGTTAGGGGTATGACATTAAATGTTTCTTCTGCCGTAGGGTTTATTGCTCTGTTTGGTGTATCCATTCAAAATGGTGTGATTATGATATCGCATATCAACGTATTGAGAAGAGAAGGCGCTGATTTATTATCAGCAGTTGTAAATGGTGCAAAGCAACGCTTCCGACCAGTATTGATGACTGCTTCGGTGGCTATATTAGGACTTTTCCCAGCTTCAATGGCAACAGGAATTGGAAGCGACGTGCAACGTCCATTGGCTACAGTTATTGTATATGGATTGCTATTCTCTACCATTATCACCCTGTTTGCGCTGCCTTCTCTCTATTATTTAGTAGAACGCAGATTTACTAAAAACGAAACAAAATAAATATGAGACATACATTATATAAAGGTTTTATAACTGCATTACTGCTGTTGGTTGGATGGCATATGTTAGCACAATCAGATACTATTTCTGACAATTCTTATGTAGAAAAGCCAATTGATTATACTACATATTTAGGGCTGATAATCAACAACAACTTAGCCTATGCTGCCGAGAAGTTTAATGTGGATATTGCCGAAGCCAATGTTAAATCGGCTCATAGCTTCCCCGACCCAGAATTGTCTTTTGAAGGTACAGACAATGGGGAACGAAGAATGAAGATGGGCTATGAATTTGCAGCATCGCTCGATTGGACATTAGAATTGGGGGGAAAAAGAAAAGCTCGCATTGAGTTGGCTAAAAGTGAAAGTGAAGTGTCTAAAAGCTTATTGGAGGATTTCTTTAGAAACCTTCGGGCTGAAGCTACTTTGCAATATTTGGTTGCTTTACGAAACGAAAGACGCTACAACTCACAATTAGAGGCTTACAACAACATGCGCGATATTGCACGTGCCGATAGTTTGCGCTATCAGTTTGGCGAAATATCTGAAGTAACAGCTCGACAGAGCAAGCTGGAAGCTAGAACAATTTTTAATAGTGTGTTGGAAGCCGAAAGCGAATGTCAAAATAGTATGCTCGACTTGATGTTGATGGTAAACAAACAACCCGGTGATACTATATTAAAACCTACGGGTGATTTCGATCAATTTAATCGTGACTTCCTCTTGCAAGACTTAATTATTACCGCACAAAACAACAGGAGCGACTTCTTGGCAGCACTACAAAACAAGTCTGTTGCAAAAAGATTGATAGACCTTGAGCGTGCTAACAGAAAAATAGACTTAGGATTGAGTGTGGGGGTAGAGTATGCATCATATGTGCGAAATGTTGTTGCACCTACACCTTCTCATACTCCTGTTTCGGTGGGTATATCCATTCCTCTCAAATTCTCTAATAAACACAACTCTGAATTGAGAATTGCCAAATTCAATCAGCAACAAATAGAGTATGAATATGCTCAAATCGAAAATCAAATAGAGATAGAGGTAACGCAAGCATTCAGACAATACAACTCAATGAGGAAGCAACTCTTGGCTTTTAATGACGGCATTCTAGAAGAAGCAAAATCTATTTTGGATGGTAGAATATATAGTTATAAAAGAGGAGAGAATAGCCTATTGGAGGTGCTAGATGCACAGCGTACTTACAACGAAATACAACAAAACTATCATGACACGCTTTTCAAAACAGCCGCTGCTTTGGTAGAGTTGGAGAAGTCCGCAGGTATTTGGGATATTTCATTTTAGGTTGATATTAAAAAATTGAATAGAGTTCTTATGAAAAATATAAAAAATAATGTTCTGTCCATGCTCGTTGCTCTGCTTTTCACAAGCACCTTAATGGCACAAAACACCATAACAAAACCTTTTACACTAAAAGCAGGTTACCAACAAACCGATTTGTATGGAGATGATATCGATTTCCTATCAGTTGATGGAGGAACTACGGCTTTGAATAGCTTTTTGATTGGAGTAGAGTACCATTCAGAGATTAGTAAATACATTTCGTTTAAACATGAATTGAACTTTAATATAAATGGTGCAGAAGTACTACTGAGTGATGATATCAATGGGGAGTATCAATCTACATTGAGGATGAACTCTTTGCAACTTCAACCGCTGAATGTAACTTTCAGAGTGAAAGGTTTTCAAGTTTACGTAGGTCCTTATGCATCAACTCTATTAGATGCAAGGATTAATAGGAAGGATGAGATGGGTAACACGTATAAAGATAAATCCATTTTTGGTGAGCCTAATGAAGAAACTGAGCAGAATAAATATTTGCAGAAAATAGACTTTGGAGCAACTGCCGGGTTGTTATTTGAGTTGAACAAAATCATTAGCCTTGGCGTAAGGTACAATCATGGATTAGTACCCATCTTTGATAATACTACGGAGCAGCAATCTATTAAAATTTACAATAAGTCGTGGGGAGTGGTGTTGGGGTATAATCTTTAGCTTCTCTTGCATCATCGTATGATTGGGGTGTATTGGTTATTTTATAAAAACAGAAGCGTTTTAAGGGGTTTGGAAGTTTTGGTTGTTTATTGTTTACTAGCCAATGGGTTAACCTTTCTATCTCACATCCTTCCATCTTATTATTGGCGGCTACTCCAATATATTCAGAGGGTCAATGCATAAAAAAGGCACTCCAACAATATATTTAACACAATAGTCCAGTTGCTTGTTCGCATGCAAAACTTTGTATTTACTCTATGTTTAACTGTGTGATTTTATTAAAATTGTCTAGCTAATTCCCCTTTACAGTCCGCATCTACGATGCTTGGATTGGTGTGTTTACCTGTTTACTACAGACAGAGCTGCATCTAACGATGCGCTGGGTAACAGTATGTTTTAGCAGTTATTCATTATTGCTTCTGTAGCTTTTTTTTAAAAAAACAAACCTCTCTCTTAGACTATTTGTTGGTTTTAGCTCCAGGAGCGAATTGTCTGTAGTACATATCTTAGAATACAAACTTTAGCTTCGATGCGTCCTCTTCTCACTGTGTTTAATAAAAGAAATAGTTAGATCACATAATATTGTAGGTGATTCCAACTGCTTCAATAGCTATGAACCAATTGTAATAGCAAACAGCCTTTTATACACGAGTACTGCACCAATTAATATTGTCAAAACTTTGATAGTTGAATGAGTAGCAAAAGGCATTTTTACATCAAATTTGATAGATGAGACTATCGACGACCTACAGTTATGAGTCAATCAACTACCTTATTAATTGGAGTTTCGTTTTTTTTGAATTCAGATTTGGGCACTACATGTTTTCGTTTTACATCTTTACTTGAGTATTTGGCTGAGAGCATCTCCTGATTTGAATAGTTTGCTCTAAAGCGTTTCTTCTTGCTCCATCCATACGTTGGTTTACTTTTTTTACCTTTTTGATTCCGCATCCTTTGTTAGAGTTGCATTATTCTTTTCTGTTTTTTTTACAAAAAAACTGCTTCAAATTGAGTTATTTGTACTGTTTCATTAAAGTTTTTACGATTTGGGAGTTTGTTTTTACGATTTGGGAGTAATAAATGTGCTTTTGTAGTTAAATTCGTAAGTAATACACATTTACTTCGGTTTTTAATTATTGTAAATTTTAAGCAGTTGAACATTTCTTTTATTCATCTACATAATATTGAAGTTATGAAAAAATATCTATTACTCTTACTATCACTCACGCTTTTAATATTCTCGTGTAGCGATTCCGATGACCCAATACCTGTAGTTGAAGATCCGTCAATCACCCTAAAAGAGTCAAAAGCTGATTTTGCTAATGAAGGGGGTGTGCAATCAATCTCATTTGAAACCAACAAAAACTGGACTGCTAAGGCTGATGCAACTTGGTGTACACTGTCACCCACAAGTGGAACTGCATCTCTGAAAAGCATTACAGTAACTGTTGCTGCCAATGATGCCTATGACGATAGAAGCTGTACAATAACTATCAGTGCAGGAGGTTTGTCAAAGACCATCACAGTTGCTCAAGGCGAAGGTTTAGGCCTTCTTGTTTCTGATGACGATAAAACACATAAACTCACCAATGATGCCACTACTATAGAGGTGGAGGTGCAAGCCAATGTGGAGTTTACTGTTGAGGTATCTGATGAG
>CAZUHZ010000090.1:0-8207 GCA_964620895.1 uncultured Dysgonomonadaceae bacterium
CTTTACAGCCACACTACAATTTGATGGAGAGGAACAATTATGAAAATAAATATAAACCTATTGTTGAAAAATATGAATTGGCAGTATTTCCATACTACTCATTGGCTTCAGGCTTCTTGACAGGGAAGTATCGATCTGAAGCAGATTTGGGAAAGAGTGTCCGCGGAGCAGGTCTTAAGCATTACTTAAACAGTAAAGGATTTGCAGTGCTAGATGCATTAGACATGATTGCAAGCAAGCACAATACTCAGCCTGCTACAATTGCTTTGGCATGGCAATTGGCGCAACCATCAATAACAGCTTCCATAGTAAGTGCAACAAGCAAAAAACAATTGCAAAGCTTGATAGATGCTCCCTCAATAGTGTTAAATAAAGAAGATTTAGAAATCTTGAGTGAAGCGAGTAAATAAAAATGTAGTTGTCTTATTGCGGTATCTTATAACTACTTTACTTCGTCATCCTCACCACCAACTTCCTCTTCTGCCCATCTTCCAATGGAGGAATCACCAGCCACCCTGCAGATGAATTGGGGATACGCTTGATGGTTGCATTGAACGATTTGTCAATCTTATTCATCAGGTTCTTTTTTGCTAATGCTGGCACAAACAGTTGAGTGGGAGCAAGATTGTCTTTATCCTCTTGCCATGTCATGGATAAGGTGTTACTAGCTCTATCGTAGTTATACTCTAACAACTCGCCATTGGTAAAAGCTGGATAGGGACGCAAAAGAGCCTGCTTGAAGTAAGCTAAGTTCTCCATTTTTGATTCGTAGCTCCAATAAGCATTACCGTAAAGGTTGTTTTCTATTTCAGTAATAGCGTGTTGTGCAACAGGCACAATCTCTTCGCCGTGGCGATAGAAAGCACCCCACTCGCCAAGCCATACAGGCATGTTTAATCTATCGGCGATTTCTTGAAAACGGTTGAAGATAAAACTAACTCTCTCCAATGAAGCCTCTGCTGCACTTTCAGTATCAGTTACCAAGTCATACCCGTGCGGAGCATAAGCTAATAGAGAATCAGGACTACCATCAAATAGTGTGGTACGTGCAATGCTACTTCTTACACCCATGTTTCCCAAATAGGCATGTTCTAAAAATAGGACAGATGAATTGTCCACCTCTCTAATTGCGTCACTCACTTTTTGGTAGAAGGGTTGTAGTTTGTGAGCTTCAAAATCTCTGTTAAGAGGAAATAAAGCGTCTGCAACTGAAGAAAAACTTTTTTCTGATGATAAGTTTTTTAATGCTTTGGACCTATCTTCTACATTATTCCATATCAATTCAAGTTCTCTTTGTGAGAGTTCTCTACCTGTGCTCTCATACATTATTTTGCTGTATGCATCCAGTATTGTGGGTATAGATTGTGGGGCTGAAGAGCCAGCAAAGGGTTCATTCATTAAGTCGTATCCAATTACTGCAGGGTTGTTGGCATATCGCTTGGCTATGTGTTGCCACATTTGTGCATAGTGGTCTTGCAGTCCAACGCCATCGGGGGCAAGCTTGTTTGCCCAAAAATTATCGAAAGAGGTTTGCACAGCTTGGCTCTGCATATAGGCGTCGCTCCAAATATCGCCTACTCTGTGAGGCTTATCTTCGTGAAGTGTAGCCCATTTAGGCGCACCATTGGAGTAGAGCACACTGTACAAATCTTGGTGCATATCCAACACCACAAATATATCGTTGTTAGCCGCCCACTGTATGTGTTGGTCTATCCCTTGTAAATACTTTTCGTTGTAAACACCTGGTTGGGGTTCTACTCCATCCCAAATAATGCCAAAGCGAACAGAATTAAAGCCCCAATCTCTCAAATTGGAGTAAAGTGTTGAATCTTTTTGTATAAGGTATCCTTGATCTTTCGATTTGCTGATTACATTAATACCATTTAAAATAACATGTCTGCCATAGTTGTCCACAAATCTATTTTTGCGAACAGTAATAGACTTTGGCATCTTCGTTTCAATTATTTCGTCAGCTTTACAACCCATAAAGATGACGCCAAAAATAGTTATGGTGAGCAGGCAAGTTGTGAAATTTGTTTTCTTTGTCATTTCAGAGAGGGTGTTGTTCGTGAATAATTACAATCAGATTCAGTTATCTTTGGTTTTGTAATGAAATAAGTTTCAAAGGGTCAAGTTGTTTTTTGCATAATCATTTTGTACCTACTTTAACAAACTTTGAATTGGAAGGTTTTATCCATACTCTTCTGCTATTTCTTTGATTTTTTCTGAAGGAACTATTTGTTCGTTGATTGGTTGGCTTGCCAATTGCGCCATTGCTCGCGCTATAGTTTCTCCCTCTATCATTTTGTAACGAGGTGGAATTAAAAAGCCAACTATTTTCATAATGTGCTTAGAGAGGTCTTCGCCAACTCTTTTCTCATCTCTATTGCCAACTATCAGGGAAGGTTGCAATAGGTGGGTATGATCTATTTGTTGTGCAAGCACATCGCGTTCCATCTCACCTTTAAGGCGGTTGTAGAAAACTTTGCTTTGAGGGTTTGCTCCTATTGCAGATATAACAATAAAAGAGTTGATAGAGTTCTGTTTGCAGAGCTTTGCCGCTTCAACAGGTATGCCATAATCAATGGCACGATAAAGCTCTTTGTTAGGAGTCTTTGCTTTGGTTGTGCCAATACAACAAAACACTACATCGGCAGTGAATTTATCAGCATGATCGGATAGTTTTAAAAGATCAATTATATGCTCTTCTATTTTCGGATGAAAAGTTGTTAGTTTATTGCGTGTAAAAACTTTCACAACGTCATAGTCCGGATCATTCAATAATAACTCTAGTAGATGCGAACCAGTTAAACCAGTGGCGCCAAGTATAATAGCTTTTTTCTTCATTGTCTTTTCTGTTTGTTAGAGTCTATTTCCTTTTTTTTATTCCCACATCTCTAAAGGGTGCTTTGGCTGCGTGCACCGCTCGCATGATTTGCAAATCGTGTGTTGAAAAGCAAATAGAGATTTAGAAACATGGGGATTTGCAACTGCGACATTCACCCATGGAATAAAGCTAGAGGTCTTAATTCAAAGCGTTATTCTATAAAGCTAGCCCATTGTATTGAATGCAAGCAAAGTGGGCTTTTATTTATTGTTATTACTCCAAAGTATAAGAGCTCTAGCTATTGCTTTTTCTGCAATAGGAGCCATCACCGCATAGCCATCGGCTGTAGGGTGAACACCATCAAAGGTGTATTCTTCTTTCAAACCATTTCTCTCATCAGCCATAGGAGTGAAATAGTCGGCATAGACAAAGCCGTGCGTGTTGGCATAATTTTTTATACGTTCATTCAATTCTATAATTTTATCAGCTGGTTCAAGTCCTGTTTTCCAGGGATAGTCAAATACTGGAAGTACCGAACATAGTACAACTTCAATATTGTGTGCTTTTGCCAATTCTGCCATCGAATACAAATTGTCTTCAATCATTTCCAATGTAGATGGTCCAGTGTTACCCGCAATATCATTAGTTCCTGCTAGTATAATCACTACTTTGGGATATAATTTCAATACATCTTGCCGGAAACGCAACAACATTTGTGGTGTGGTTTGTCCGCTAATTCCTCTATTGATATAATTTGGATTATCAAAAAAATCTGGAATTCTCTCTATCCATCCTTGTGTAATGGAGTTTCCCATAAAAACAACTCGGTCTTCATTCGTTTTTGGAAGACCCACCTCACTGTTTGCTTCTTGAAATCGATTTAGATTTGCCCAGTCTTGCGCATTTGCGTTAAAAGTGTAATTCATAAACAGGAAAAATAGAGATAATAGCGTAGTTCGTAATAGTTTCATAATTTTGTTGTATTTAATTCAATATAATATATGTGAGTTGTGCGATTTTCTATCGGTTCAAAGCAATATGCTACAATAGACAGCATGATATTTGTTAAACATTTATTATTTGATATTGTTTGTATTGTTTATCCTCAAAAATAGATAAAATTACTTTCATAAGCTATCTCTTTCATATAAAAAACTGTACTTTTAAAGCTGAAATAAAAAATAGATATTATACAATGCGTAAACCTGTAAAAATATTAGTGTTTGTAGGAATTATCCTATTAATACTTGGCATGATTTTCTATCCGAAAATCAAAAACTCTTTTGTCAGTAAAAACGAACAATCGGCTTCACCCTCTATGGCATCACCTCGCAATCAAACCTTGAGTGTAAATGCAAAAGTTTTGAAGCCTCAAACAATGAGCGATGTGTTTAGAACAAAAGGAGTGTTACTGCCCGATGAGGAGGTTGATCTTACCTTTGAAACTTCGGGTAAGATAACTCAAATAAACTTTAAGGAGGGTTCTTTTGTAGAAAAGGGTCAATTGTTGGCAAAGGTAAACGATGCACCACTACAAGCAGAACTCAAAATGTTGGAGTCGCAACTACCCCTTGCGCAAGAACGCGTGTTTCGTCAACGCACCCTGTTGGATAAAGATGCTGTAAGTCAGGAGGCTTTCGAAACTGTTACAACAGAGCTAGATAGGCTAAAAGCCAATATAGAGCTGATAAAAGCTAGAATATCTCAAACCGAACTGCGTGCTCCTTTTAGTGGTATGATTGGCTTGCGATTGGTGAGCGAGGGGGCTTATGCATCGCCACAAGTAAGAGTTTCGACCCTTACCAAAATATCGCCACTCAAAATAGAGTTTGCCGTAAACGAACGTCAGGAGAGCGAAATTGTAGATGGCACAAAACTTACATTTACATTAGAAAATGATTTAAATGTTTATGAAGCTTCTGTATATGCTGTTGAAACATCGCTAGATGCCAGCACACTTTCTTTAAAAGCTCGTGCTCGTTATGCCAATCCTGGAGGAAAGATAAAGCCAGGAAGATCGGCGCAAATAGAGATTCAACTGCGCGAAATAACCAATACGATAGTTATTCCAAACATGTCATCCATTGCTGAAATGGGGCAAGATATTGTTTATACATACCAAAATGGCAAAGCCCATAGGGTGGTGCTAACCAAAGGGCTTCGCACCGCTTCGTCTGTTCAGGTTTTAGAGGGATTGAATATTGGCGATACATTATTAACAACAGGAGTGATGCAGTTGCGCGATGGCATGAATGTGTCTATAGCTCAATTTGAGGAATAAATTATAAAGGAGACTATTGAATGACATTATCAGAATTAAGCATAAAGCGACCCGTACTTTCCACTGTGTTTATGCTCGTGATTCTTCTCTTCGGAATAATTGGTTACACCAGTTTGCCTGTAAGAGAGTATCCAAGTGTAGACAATCCCATTATCACGGTAAGTGTTTCGTACCCAGGTGCCAACGCCGATGTGATAGAGAAACAAATAACCGAACCTCTTGAGCAAAACATTAACGGCATTCCTGGCATTCGCTCCCTTATAAGTAGCAGTAGCCAAGGGCGTTCGCGTATTACAGTAGAGTTCGAACTCTCTGTTGATATGGAAACAGCCGCCAATGATGTGCGCGACAAAGTATCTGTAGCACAACGATACCTTCCACGCGATGTTGACCCACCCACCGTATCAAAGGCAGATGCCGATGCTGAGCCTATTATGCAAATAACGGTTCAGAGTGATATTCGCTCCCTATTGGAATTGACAGAAATTGCTGAACTCACCGTAAAGGAGCGTTTGCAAACTATTCAAAACGTGAGTTCGGTGGCAATATGGGGTGAAAACCGTTATGCCATGCGTCTCTGGCTCGACCCTGTGAAGATGGCAGCCTACAAAACTACTCCAATGGAAATTAAAGCTGCATTGGACAGAGAGAATATTGAGTTGCCCGCTGGTAGCATAGAGGGCGACGAGATAGAGCGTTCCATCCGTACTTTAGGGTTGATGTTGACTCCCGAGGAGTTCAACAACTTGATTATAAAAGAAGACGACTACCGTATTGTTCGCTTTGGCGATGTGGGGTTTGCTGAGCTTGACTCGGAGAATCGTAAAAACATGTTGCGCCGAAATGGCATCCCCATGGTGAGCACAGTGATAATACCACAACCAGGTGCTAACCAAATTGAAATTGCCGATGAGGTGCGCATTCGTCTTGAGCAAATGAAGAAAGATTTACCCGATGATGTATTTGTTGAGGTGGCGCACGATAGCACACGTTTTATTCGTGCATCTATCACTGAAGTGAAAAATACTGTTTACATTGCATTTGCCTTAGTTGTAATTATCATTTTCTTGTTTTTACGCGATTGGCGTGTTACCATTATCCCCACCGTAGCTATTCCCATTTCATTGATTGGAGTGTTCTTTGTCATGTTTTTGGCAGGATTTTCTATCAATGTGCTTTCGATGCTTGCCATTGTGTTGGCAGTGGGGTTGGTTGTGGATGATGCAATTGTAGTAGTAGAGAATATATATCAAAAAATAGAGAAAGGAATGACTCCGCGCGATGCATCCATCGAAGGGTCGCAAGAGATTTTCTTTGCTGTTGTGTCAACAACAATTACATTGGTAGCTGTCTTTTTCCCTATTGTTTTCTTGGAGGGAATGACAGGGCGACTCTTTCGCGAGTTTAGTATAGTTGTTGCTGGTGCAGTTATCATTTCTTCCTTTGTTGCCCTAACCTTTACGCCCATGTTGGCATCGAAGATATTGGTGAAACGTGAGAAGAAGAGTTGGTTTATGGTCAAAACAGAGCCATTCTTCGAGGGTATGAACAACATCTACGGAAAGTGGCTAAGCTATTTTATTGCTCATAAAAAATTGGTAATTCCTATTTTTATTGTCACCATATTGCTTATTGTTGTTTTCTTAAGAGCTATTCCAGGCGAGATGGCTCCCCTTGAAGACCGTTCGCAAGTGATGGTGAGAACCACCCTCCCCGAAGGGGCAACTTTTGAATATACGCGCGATTATACCAGCCGTATATCGCACATTGTCGATTCGTTGGTGCCCGAGAAAGAGTCGAATATGACCATCATATTTGGTAATTTTGGCATGGTGCGTCTCACTTTGCCTGATATGGAAGAGCGCAAAAGGAGTCAGATGGAGATAGCCGATGAAATATCGAAAGGAGTGCGACCCGAAACTGCTGCACGTGCTTTTGTACAACAACAATCCACTTTTGGTGGACGGCGTGGCGGTATGCCACTTCAATATGTGTTGCAAGCACCAACCATCGATAAGTTGGAAGAGTTTATTCCACCCTTTATGGCAAAAGTAAACGAAAGTCCTTACTTTCAAATGGCAGATGTGAACTTAAAGTTCTCGAAACCAGAAACCCGAATTGTCATAGATAGAGACAAAGCTGCTCTATTGGGAGTAAGTACACGCGATATTGGACAAACATTGCAATATGCATTGAGCGGACAACGCATGGGCTACTTCTATATGAATGGGAAGCAGTATCAGATTTTGGCAGAAATCAACCGTCAGCAGAGAAACAGTCCGTTGGACTTGAAATCTATCTATCTGAAAAATAGAGAAGGTACAATGATTCAGATGGACAATTTAGTTAAGCTAGAAGAGTCTGTTGCACCACCACAATTGTATCGTTACAATCGGTTCAACTCTGCTACCGTCTCAGCAGGACTTGCCCCTGGTTACTCTTTAGGCGAAAGCATTGAGGAGATGGACCGTATCGCTAGCGAGGTGCTCGACGACACCTTCCGTACAGCATTGGAAGGGGAGTCGCGTAGCTTTAGAGAGAGTTCTTCAAGTTTGATGTTTGCGTTTTTGTTAGCACTTGTGCTTATCTTTCTGATTCTTGCAGCACAATTCGAGAGCTTCAAAGACCCTTTTGTGGTAATGTTTACTGTGCCATTGGCTGTAACGGGAGCATTGTTCTTTATGTGGCTCTTTGGTGTAACCATGAATATTTATAGCCAAATTGGTATTATCATGCTCATTGGGTTGGTTGCCAAAAATGGTATTCTTATTGTTGAGTTTGCCAATCAACGCCAAGAGAATGGTCTCGAAAAGTTGGAGGCAATTCAAGGAGCAGCTGTTCAGCGTTTGCGTCCCATTCTTATGACAAGTATCTCCACTATTTTAGGACTACTTCCATTGGCGTTGGCTACGGGCGAAGGTGCTAATGGTCGTATTGCTATGGGGGTTGCCGTAATTGGTGGATTGCTTATTTCTACTTTACTCACACTATTTATTGTGCCAGCCATGTACATGTTTATTTCAACACAGCGAGATGTTGAAAAGACTGACAAACTATCAAATGAAGATTAAAAAATGAAGAGAGTTTTAAGTTTTATAT
>CAZUHZ010000091.1:0-8156 GCA_964620895.1 uncultured Dysgonomonadaceae bacterium
TTACAATTGTGGGGGTATTGTTGCTGTCCGAAGGTATCAAATCTGCTGACAAGTATGTTGCCAAGTACAAGGAGAGTATGAAATATGATGACAAGCAAGTTGTTGATTGTGACGAAGGTATCAAATATGGCAAAAAGTAGGTTGCGAAATACAAGGAAAGTATGAATTAAGATGACAAGCAAGTTGCACACAATAATAAAAGTGTGAAATCTGGTGTGAAGCAGGTTGCGCAGTGTGGAGAAAGTCTTATGTGAGGTGTGAGGTTTGAGTTGTTAGGTGTGTGGTGTGTGGTGTGTGGTATGTGGTATGTGGTGTGTGGTATGGGTAAAACTCCTTTGTCATTCCGACACGCAAGTGAGGAATCTGTTTAACTTTTCTAGGATGTTCGATTTACAACCATGTAAAATAGATGCTTCTAATTATTGAGAAGAGACGCTCGTGTAGAGCGTCTGTACAATCTCAAGATTGGGCAATTGTAGTGGTTATGAGGTATGGGGTTGAATGTCTAGTACCCAGTAGAGAAAATTCATGAATTTTCTCTACTGCTGATTGCGAATTCAATTGCTGGAGCACATCTCCTAGGTTGCGCTTAGCAGGATATACTGGGCACAGTATGGCGAAGAGTGGTATAATAGATAATATACATACAGGACGGGGCAAGCCCACCCCTTCATTATTGTTTTACAGCTTGCTAAACACCAAATCCAACTTCATTTTGGATGGAGCTTTGAACAGTGTGGTTGCAGTAGGCACCATTTGGTTGTAAACAGCCGTAACTTGAGATTGACTATTTATTTCCAAGTCAATTGGAACAAGAACATATTTTAAATCCTTTACTTTTCCACCATTCCCTTTCTTGTAATGATTTATCATGGGTGCTAAATTGCCAAAATCGTACGTATAGGTTGTTCGATCTAATTGAGCATAAAAGCTAGTAATATTGTCGGGAAGTTTTCTTTGTTCAAAAAACTCTTTCAACTCCTCTGTATTCACTAACAACAGATAGGGCGATGGACTCAACTTAAATTTAAGATTAGTATCCTCATCGGGCAAAGCAGATACTCTGAACTTTGCCAAGTTCAAAGCTCGATTGTCTAGCGTGTCAGCTTTTTCGGTAAAAGGAAACTCTACCTCGGTATATACTCCTGATGGACTTTTAATATAAGCATACTCAGCATTTTCTTCTAGCAGCTTGTCATTTTTATTTTTCACTTGGTTTATTTGAATTACCTCTGGTGTGGTATTCAAAATCATGTTTCCTTTTCGTATAGTGTCTTGCTGGGTAGAAGAGCCTTTCTCGTCTAAATAGGTGAAACGAATATATAGATAAGTGTGATCGACAGTTACCATCGTTCCTTTGCCAAAATCTGTGGTAAAATAGAGACCTTTGAAGTATTCCTTTAAAGCGTCAGTATCTAATACTTTTTCATTAGAGAGATTAAGTATTCTTTCGCCAAGCGATTTGGGTAAATCTACCATTGCTCTATGATAATAACCTTGACTTTCTCTTTCAGCCTTTGGCACCTCAATATTTGCAGCAGTGAAATTGCCCCTCCCTATCGGTGAGGTTATATCGACATACTGGGTTGGGTCGAATTTGGTAAAATGGCTTCCAGTGGGCAACGATTTGTTCACCTCATATACTGATAAACGCACAGGCGACAGGGAATCGCCCTTCCAAGTGTTGTAAAACACAGCAGCTTGCACAGAGTCGATAGTTGTGTTTTTAGGAAATGTTCCTCCCTCTGGATAATAAAACTCCCCAACAAAATCAGCTTTAGTTTCACCAAAAAGAGGATCTTTATATTGCCCTAAAATAGGTCTTTTAGTTTTTGAAAACATCCCATCTGGTAGCAAAGAATCAACCGAAATTGTTCTTGCAAC
Organism: uncultured Dysgonomonadaceae bacterium; assembly: GCA_964620895.1. Lineage (GTDB taxonomy): Bacteria > Bacteroidota > Bacteroidia > Bacteroidales > Dysgonomonadaceae > UBA2632. The sequence goes on from CAZUHZ010000091.1 coordinate 1,885, forward strand.
AACAAAGAGGGAGTCTGTTCCAACACTAATTCGGTCTGTTTCTGGTTGAATAGTAAACCCTACATTTTTCAATGAGTCATCGCACGAATAGAGTAATGCAACTATTGATAAAAGGGTGATATAAAGTATGTTTTTATGCTTCATTATATGTTGAAAAATTATTTTATGCACAAATATCAGAAAAAATAGTTGTAAAGGAACATCTTTGCTGATGTTTCTTTGTTTTTTTAAAGATATTTGTAAAACTTGTTTGCGCTAAAAATGATTATTTAGAATCGAAACAGGTTTTACACTTTTAAGAAGTCTGTTTTACTCAGTCAACTATTTATTATGTTTATTGTCTCAAATAAAAAAAGCAGCTCCCCGAATGGAAAGCTACTTTTTATATTTATGTATTAAAAGCTAGGATGAAAATTAAGCATCAACCTTGTCATAAAACTTGTTGATATTGTCAACATAAACATCAAAGTCTTCATCTTTTGCAAGAAAGTCAATTTTTTGCTCTTTTATGAAATCGGATATTTCAGGAGAAATAGTGTCGCCACCTTGAATTACTCCATCAGAATACTCAATAGCTAGTTTTGTAAGATTTTCATAATCCATCACTCCGCGCTGTTTGATTCTTTCAATAACGCCATCATCAATTCCTTCAAACCTCAATTTATCTGCAACGGTTTCTCTAAAAGGTTTTTCAAACACATCGTCGTATGGAGAGTAGATTACCTTTGCGTCTTTGAAGGTAGGGTCGTCGGCATATCCTTTTTTAATAAATATAGGAGCCAATGCTGACATCCATCCGTGACAATGAATTACATCTGGTATCCATCTTAGTTTCTTGATGGTTTCCATTACGCCTCTTATAAAAAATATACTGCGCTCGTCATTATCTTCATACTCTACACCATCTTTATCAACAGTTGTTTCCCTGTTTTGGAAATAGTCTTCGTTGTCGATGAAGTAAACCTGCATACGTGCTGCTTGTATAGAAGCAACCTTTATAATTAAAGAATGGTCGGTATCGTCAATAATCAGGTTCATACCCGATAGACGAATAACTTCGTGTAGTTGATTCCTACGTTCATTTATGCTTCCGAATTTGGGCATAAATGTACGAATTTCGTGACCTTTTTCTTGAATTTGTTGTGGTAGATTACGGCAGGTTGTTGATTGCGGTGTTTCGGGTAGATACGGACAAATCTCTTGAGTAATAAAAAGTATTTTCTTTGGATTCATATTTTTATATATATTGTTTCCTTGCAAAGATAATAAAAAAAAATCAGATAACGGCAAAACAATTCGACTCCTATTTTCCTTTTTCCTGATATTTAGGATATTATATGATACCCTAATACGATATGCTCGTGATAAATCGATTGTTTTTGAAACTTATTTGGATAATAGTTGTTCTTTGATTTCGGTATATCTGCATTTTTTAGTTGATTTGCATCAATTTCACTTCGCACCCTGTTTATGTATAACAATAAACATATTCTTAAAATAAGTTACCCGATTTTCTTGAGCCTATTGGCTCAAAATATTATTCAGGTAATAGATACTGCCTTTCTCGGAAGGGTTGGCGAAGTTGAATTAGGTGCTTCTGCTCTAGCTGGAATATTCTATATTGCTGTCTTCACGCTTGGCTTTGGCTATAGTATGGGTAGCCAAATACTCATAGGTAGGCGAAATGGAGAAAAGAACTACCATCAAATAAGCGACATTGTTGTTCAAGGGCTCTTGGTGTTGATACCCGCAGCAGTTCTATTGATTCCTATTATGGGATATATTTCGAATGAGTGGCTACCCTACCTTTTCGAGTCGGAAGAGATAACAGCCGCTGTAAACGAATACCTCGATTGGCGTTTCTATGGATTTGTGTTTGCATTTGCCAATACTATGTTTCGTGCTTTCTATATTGGCATTGCTGGCACCAAAATTCTTACCTACAATGCCATTGTTATGGCGCTGACCAATGTGCTCTTCGACTACCTACTTATCTTTGGCAACTTCGGCTTCCCCCAAATGGGCATTGCTGGAGCTGCTTTGGCATCAGTTATCTCCGAGTTGGTTTCAACCCTTTTCTTTATCATCTACACTTTGAAGACAGTTGACCTAGACAAATATGGCTTTAAGAAGATTCGTATTCAGCTCTCTGTAGTAAAGCAAGTATTGAATATCTCTGTGTTTATGATGGCTCAATACCTACTGTCTGTTGTTGTGTGGATGCTCTTTTTTGTTTTTATCGAGAAGCTTGGCGAGCGCCCTTTGGCAATTTCCAATATAGTGCGAAGCTTCTACACCGTACTTATTCTGCCTGCTCAAGCACTTGGCTCTGCCACAAACACAATGGTAAGCAACACTATTGGAGCTGGAAGGCAATCAGATGTTTTGAGTCTATTGGCAAGGGTCACAAAGATAAGTTTGGCAATAACTGCTGTTATAATGCTAATGGTATCCCTTTTTCCACGAGCACTCATACATATATACACAAACGACCCTGTGCTTATAGCCGAAACAGTGCCTCCTATGTATGTGCTACTTACATTGCTGCCCATATTTAGTGTAGGTGCAGTGTTTTTCAATGCAGTATCGGGAACGGGCAATACAAGAACTGCCTTGATGTTTGAGATTATAACACTCGCCTTCTATCTTTCATATATGTGGTGGGTTATTATTTATTTGCAATCGTCGGTTGCAGTTTGCTGGACTTCAGAGCATATATATTGGTTTTTCTTGATGTCATTTTCATTCCTCTATTTGAAATACGGTAAATGGCAAAACAAAAAACTGTGATCTATTGTATCTTCAATGATTCTATATATTTAAATGAAATCGGCTATCTTTGTTTCAAATTATAACCATTATGTCCAAACTTAAGACTTTTCTTCTCTTATCTATTTTGTCTATTGCTGCTTCGGGTTTTAGCCAAGAGCTAACTTGGAAGCTTGGATACAACTATTTTTTTGACAATGCCGAGTATGCCGCTTCTTCATACGCCGTTGATCAAACTATGCACGGAATGAACTTGATGCCCGAATTGGGATTGAAGCTTGATGAACGCCAAACAGTATATGCTGGGATTAATGCATTGAAAATTGCAGGATCTTCGTCTTTTACCGACAAAGAAGACTTTATGGCTTATTATCAATACAAGACATCCAATATAATGTTTAGAGCCGGAGCATTTCCTAAAGAGGATATACTGGACAATTACACTACATTGCTATTTAAAGATTCGGTTCGATATTTTAGACCTATCATGCAAGGCGTGTTTCTGAAAGTAAATAATAACAACAACGACTTCCTAAATGTATGGTTAGACTGGACTGGCTACGGCTCGAAAGATATACGAGAGAGTTTCTTTGTTGGTGCCTCGGCATTGAAGAGGAAGGATCTATTTTTTGCAGAAATGCAATCCTACCTCTACCACTATGCAAATACAACACCATCCACAGAGAGCTTTCATGTAAGCGAACAGGTTCAGATGAATCTCTCTTTAGGAGTGTCGCACTCAAATAAGAGTGGGTTGGACACACTTATGTTTTCGGTGGGCGGATTGTTTGGCATGGAGAGAGACAGAAGAGAGGGTGACAACTTTGAAAAGCCAATTGGGCTTACCATGCGCATCAATGCGGAGTATAAAGGACTGGGTACTGAAAACATTGCCTACTTTGGCGACAAGCGAATGAGCTACTACAACAACCATGGTGACAACCTCTATTGGGGCACACCCTTCTTGCAAGACAATTCGTATATCTTATCAAAGTGGTATGTCAACTTGATTCGTTCATCTCGAACAAACGCTAAAATAGGAGTGAATATGCACTTTACCGAAAAGGAAGTGCTGTTTCAACAAACCATCACATTTACTGTAAATATTAATAGACACGGGAAAGACCAAGAGCATTCAAAGACTATCTTCCCATTAATGAATTTATTTTCAAAATGAAAACACCTAAAGAACTAATAGATCAACTCAGAGCAGAGCTGCACGAGCACAACTATAAATACTATATTTTATCACAACCCGAAATTTCAGACTTCGAGTTCGACTCGATGATGAAGCAGTTGACAGACCTTGAAGATAAACACCCTGAGTATAACGACCCTAACTCACCCACAAAACGTATAGGAAGCGATATCAATACAAGCTTTAGACAAGTAGCGCATCGCTATCCCATGCTGTCGTTACAAAACACCTATTCGCATGAAGAGGTTACAGAGTTTTACAACCGAGTGAAGAGGGCATTGAACGATGATTTTGAAATAGTTTGCGAATTGAAGTTTGATGGAACCTCCATCTCGCTGGTTTACGAAAATGGGCGATTGATACAAGCCCTTACACGGGGCGATGGCAAGCAAGGCGATGATGTTACTGACAATGTGCGAACCATTAGCAGTGTACCACTGCTTTTGAGAGGCAACAACATTCCACCCTATATTGAAGCACGGGGCGAAATACTATTGCCATTTAGTGTGTTTGAGCACCTCAACGAGTTGCGTGAAAAAGAGGGCGAAGCTCCATTTGCCAATCCTCGCAATGCCGCCTCGGGCACGCTCAAATTGTTAGACCCAAAAACTGTGGCTTCACGCCGACTAGACTCTTACGTCTATTTTCTGATGGGCGAGGAGTTGCCTTCAGATAGCCACTTCGAGAATTTGTCAATTGCCAATAATTGGGGGCTGAAAGTATCTAAAGCTAGCAGAAAATGCAAAACCCTACAAGAGGTGTTTGAATTCTTAGCACATTGGGATGTGGAGAGGGCAAACCTTCCTGTGGCAACAGATGGTGTTGTGCTGAAAGTAAACTCTTTGCAACAGCAAAGAAACTTAGGATTCACCTCCAAGTTCCCCCGATGGGCAATAGCTTATAAATTTAGTGCCGAACAAGCTATCTCTACCCTTGAGTCGATCACCTACCAAGTAGGTCGTACTGGTGCGGTGACGCCTGTTGCGAACTTATCGCCTGTTTCATTGTCGGGCACCACAGTAAGGCGAGCCTCGTTGTACAACGAAGATGCGATAATGGCACTTGACCTACATATTGGAGATAAAGTATATGTTGAAAAAGGAGGAGAGATTATTCCCAAGATAACAGCAGTAGATAAAGATGCAAGAGATGGGGAGGGCGAAAAGGTTGTTTTCGCAACAAACTGTCCTGCCTGTAACACCCCTCTTAAGAGAGATGAGGGTGAGGCTGCTCACTATTGCCCCAACATTACTGGTTGCCCTCCACAGATAAAAGGTCGTGTTGAGCACTTTGTTGCTCGCAAGGCTATGGATATCACTGTGGGACCTGAAACCATATCCCTCTTGTTTGACGAGGGACTAATTCATGATATAGCCGATTTGTATGCATTGACCTATAACGACATCATCAATCTAGAGCGTTGGGGAGAAACTAGCACCAACAATCTTCTTGAAAGCATCAACAAATCGAAGTTAGTTTCCTACGAGAGAGTCTTGTTTGCCCTTGGCATAAGGTTTGTAGGAGAAACAGTTGCATACAAGCTGGCGCATGCTTTCTCGAATATAGATTTACTCAAATCTGCCACCTTCGACCAATTGATAAATGTGGATGAGATAGGAGAACGAATAGCACAGAGTGTAGTTGACTTCTTTAGCAACGCTACCCAACTAGATATTGTTGAGCGTTTACAATCGCATGGTTTGCAGTTTGCTTTGAGCGAAGAAGAGCTTTCATCGAAGACCGATAAGCTAGAAGGCAAAACAATTGTGATAAGCGGTGTATTCTCTATTCATTCAAGAGATGAGTATAAAGAGATGATTGTACAACATGGCGGTAAAAACACGGGCTCTATTTCTAAGAAAACTGATTACATACTTGCTGGCGACAAGATGGGACCTGCCAAACTAGAGAAGGCAAAAAAGCTTGGAGTTGAAATTATTGATGAGCAAACTTTCTTAGAGATGATTCAATAACCCACATTACGGTTCACAAAACGTAATTAGTGCCTGCTAGGAAACCTCTTGTCTTAAGTCTTGCAAATCGCAACATTTACTGCATTTTAAATTACACTTTTCTGGCAAAAGCTCCCTTTGTAAGTCAAAAATCAAATCCTACGCATACAAAACGGCAACCATGGCATGAAATTCAAATCCACCGTGTATGATTCTGCAATCATGACATGAAATTCAAATCGACTCATTAGGATTTGGCAACCATGGCATAATCCTCAAATCTATGGCCGTTGAAATTAGGAAATGAGAGGAAACTTGGATTTACGCCTGTGGAAATAAAAATCATGACATAA
>CAZUHZ010000092.1:0-8128 GCA_964620895.1 uncultured Dysgonomonadaceae bacterium
AGATTTTATAATCTTGGCGCTTTTTTTTGCGTTACTCTCAGAATGAGTGATAGCGATAAAAAAGGGAATCTGTTGCAAAACAATCTGTTTACACAAACTCTGTTGCAAATCGAAACATTTATAGCAAATTAGGTTGCACTTTTCACGAAAAACCCCCTTTGCTTGACAAAAATAAAATCCTCCGCATACAAAACGAGATTCATGCCATGAAATTCAAATCTACTTTGTAGGATTGCACAATCATGATATAAAATCCAAACCTACCGAGTAAGGTTTTGCAACCATCACATAAAAGCCAAATCTATCATGTAGGATACGGCAACCATGGCATAAAACTCAAATCTACCGCAGTGGAAATTGAGAAATGAGATAAAACTCAAATCCATAATCGTGGAAATGAAAACAACGAGATGAAAAGTGAATCTACGACAAACGAAAAGAAAATAAGGAGATGAATGCCATTTCTACGAGGAACGAGGGAGAGATAGTGAGTTTGCTGCAAACATATTGAATAAGGCACTGCTTTACAACATATTATAAACAGTCACACCATACTCCAAGTAATAACAAAGTTTTTGTTTACCTCATAATTGATATCAAAAACACTCTTGATGGGCGAAAGCGATTCACTGGCTTTGATAACACCTTTGTCTTGCACCTCAAATGGCTGAATGTGTAAGTGTTTTTTAAAAATGATTTTTGTGGAGTCCATCAATTTATACAACGTCTCTTTGGCACACCAATGCAAAATGAGATGCAATGTACGATTGTTTGGATCGATGTATTCATCATCCGAAATGAATCGTTTCTCTATTTTAAGAATTCTATCAGAAAAATTCTCGATGTCAACACCCACTTTCTTGTGTTTATGCAATAGCACTACTGCATGGTCTTTGGAGTGTGATATACTTATTTGATAAGAGTTGTCTGACAAAAAAGGTTGACCTTGGGAAGTGTGTTTTACAGTTTTATTGTCGTTGGTAAGGATTTGCAAAACAACGCGAATGGACAACCATTCAAGCTGTCGTTTTTTTGATTTTATATCGCTAAGATAGTTATATGCTTTTTCTTTGTTCTCGGCAGAGAGCATACTCAATAGTTGATCACGTGTTTCTGTAATTTCCCATATTCCAAGCAAACAATCTTCTTCTATGATTTCATTTCTAATTAACATGCCAATATCTATTTACATCAAAGGTATGAAAAACAAATTAGATTTTAATATCAACCATTACCAATCTGAGGCAATTAGGAGTTGAAAAACACCACAAAGATCGACAACATTCAAAGTAAAAGACGCCCAATTAGCTTGGTTTTGCTGGTGGAATATACCTAACCTTTACGATTCGTCTTTTATTCATCTCTTCGGCTTGAAAAGTATAATTGAGGTATTCGAAAGACTCTTTTTGCTTTGGGAATGTACCGTTCAATTCCAAAATTAATCCCGCAATGGTGTCCACCTCCTCCAAAATGGTGTCGAAATCTTTCTCTGGAATATTTACAACCCTTAGAAAATCAACCAATGGAGTTTTCCCATCAAAGATGTATGAGCCATCGGCCTCGAGCTTATATAGAGGAACATCTTCGTCATACTCATCACTGATATCTCCCACTATTTCTTCAAGAATATCTTCCATAGTCACTATCCCCGTTGTTCCACCATATTCATCAACAACTATTGCCATATGATTTTTATTGGTTCTAAAATCTTCTAGCAATTCATCAATACGTTTATTGTCAGGAATAAAGTAAGCAGGACGAATCAATGTTTTCCATTTAAAATTATCGGACTTACCAATATATGGAAGCAAATCTTTTACATATAAAATGCCCCTTATTTGATCTTCGTTGTCTTCATAAATGGGGATTCTTGAAAATCCCTCTTCCTTAACAGACTCAATCAGGTCGTCGAACGAGGTGGTGAAACTCAAAGAAAACATATCAGCCCGCGATATAAGAATATCGCTTACATCCTTTTCGCGAAATCGGATAATTCCTTCGAGCATATCTTTGTCTTGTTGTTCGTAAGAAGTTTCACTCGACGTTAGTTCTAAAGCCTTAGAGAGGTCGTCCATCGATATCTCATGCTTACGATGCGCCGAAGACTGACTAAATACATTAGTAAAGCGCACAAGAAAAGATGAGAAAGGCGAAACAACAGCGTCAATAAGCATTACACCTCTTATATTGCGCTGAACAACTTTAAGAGGATTGTGCGAAGCAAAAAGCTTTGGTAGTATTTCTATCAGCAAAATTAAAACAATAGCTATAAATAGAAACAGAAGCAGAATGTTTATCTTTAAATTAGTGAAAAGATGAACCCTATTGAAAAAATAGACAAGCAATGCGATTATAGCCACATTGATTACATTGTAAGCTATGAGAATAGATGCAAGCAGTTTGTCTGAATTGGTCAAAGTTTCTAATAGACGAGTCTTACTGGGCGATGAACTACTTTTCAACTTATCTATATCTTCGTTATCTAACGAAAAGAATGCAACCTCAGAACTTGAGATAAAAGTGTTGATAAGTATAAGAAGGAGAAGAAAAGCAATAAGAAAATAGTCGGTAACAGTGAGTACTGAAAACGATATATTCAAGAGTAAGCTAATTGTTGAGTCAGGATCCAAATGAAAAAATGTTAGTTGTTGAATAAAAAGAGGATGCCATCTTTTCTATAATTATATAGATTTAGAAAATGACATCCTCTTTATATGTTTTTAAAAACTAGAACGGCAAATCATCGACCTCTGCAGAAGCATCCATATCAGGAGCTGATGGTTGTTGTGGTGCATTTGCTGGATAATTATCAGATGGTTGTTGTTGTTGAGATCCTCTATCTGATCTTCTACCTAGCATCTCCAAATTATCGACATGTATATCTGTAATGTATCTTTTAACACCATTTTTGTCGTCATACGATCGAGATCTAATTTTCCCTTCAATATAAAGAGGGTCACCTTTCTTTACATATTGCTCTGCAACTTTGGCAAGTCCACCCCAACATGTAATGTTGTGCCACTCAGTTTTCTCAGGAACATCTATTCCACCCGATGTTCTATATCCACGCTCAGTAGTTGCTAATGAAAAATTAGCTACTGCCCTGTCATTATCAAAATACTTGACTTCAGGATCTTTCCCTACATTTCCTACCAGAATTACTTTGTTTACAGACATAATTTATATTTTTTAATTATTAAAATGCTCTCTGACAAAAGTAATAATTTTTTTCAAATAAACAATTATTTACATACAGATAAAAACCACCTTTATTATTTAGATTCTAAATACCTGTGTATTAGCCTTGAAATTGGATATAAAGATAGGTCGTTTTCATCAATTTTCAAATATGCTTCAGTTAAAAATGAACCAGTTTTCACAACCTCTACAACATAAAACTTTGCATAAATATGCTGATGAGATAATATATGCTTTATTGTGTTAGATACTGAATGGGTCACTATTTCAGCATCCTTAAACATTGCATTGAATAGGTCTGTAGCCATTAAGTCTATCAATTCCATATCCTTTGAAGTTTCAATTAATGGGAACTCATACAAGCCTTTCCAAATATCGTCGCCTTCTCTTTTACTTAAATAAGTATGCCCTCTGTATTTAACATGGAAATAATGAAAGTACCTATTCCTAACTTTCACCTTCTTGCTCTTTACAGGCAGCTCAGTCTGCATGTTGAGTTGCTTTGCAATGCACAAATGCTGTAAAGGACAAGACTCGCACAAAGGCTGTGTTGGGGTGCAATGCAATGCTCCAAACTCCATGATAGCTTGATTGTGCATGGCAGGACGTGAACAGTCGAGAGTGTTTTGCGCTAGTTTTGCAAAAAACTTCTTACCTTCTGTTGTATCTATAGGAGTATCAATGGCAAACAAGCGAGAAAGCACCCTGTAAACATTTCCATCTACCACAGCATAAGGTTTGTTATATGCTATTGATAATATAGCAGCCGCTGTATATTCTCCAATCCCCTTAATAGTGATAATCTCCTTGTAAGTTTCAGGCAATTTCGCATTGTGTAGGGCTACAACGCTTTTTGCACCTTCGTGCAAATTGCGTGCCCTGGAATAATATCCTAATCCTTGCCATGCTTTTAAGACTTCGTTTTCGGAAGACTCTGCTAAAACATTCACTGTTGGGAATTTATCTATAAACTTTAAATAATAATTTAAACTTTGTGCAACCCGAGTTTGTTGTAACATTACTTCCGAAACCCATATTTTATACGAGTCGTTAGTTTCTCTCCAAGGCAAGGCACGCATATTTATTTGATACCAATCTATAAGTATCTTACTTATCTGTTTCAGATTTAAATTGTTTGTTACGCTCACATCAACAAATTTTTGATAACTAATTAACTCACTTATTTTTGATAGTAACACTAAATGAGCACAATAATCGGCTAATTTACGATAAATAATGAAAATTGGAGGTCATTTATTTCCCATCTATTGAAAAAAGCTATATATTTGCATTCCAAAAAACTAGTAACAATAAACCTTTTTATAAAAATAAAAAAATGACTAAAGCAGACATTGTAAACGAAATTGCAAAAAACACAGGAATAGACAAAGCCTCTGTTTTGACGACAGTTGAATCATTTATGGAAGTTGTAAGAGAATCATTAGCTGATAATGAGAATGTGTACTTACGTGGATTTGGAAGTTTTATAGTAAAGAAAAGAGCGCAAAAAACAGCTCGTAATATTTCTAAAAACACAACAATCATAATTCCTGAGCACAACATTCCATCTTTTAAGCCTTCAAAAGCTTTTGTGACTTTAGTAAAAGAACAGACAAAACACAAATAGAACAATTAGTAATAACAAAATAAAGAAAGAATAAATGCCAAGCGGAAAAAAGAGAAAAAGAAAAAAAATGTCATTGCATAAAAGAAAAAAAAGACTTAGAAAAAACAGACATAAAAACAAATAGTTTTTCCTAATTTATTTTCTTTCAATGACACACAAAAAAGAACAAACTTAAGAATTAAAATAATTAAGTTTGTTCTTTCTGTAGTATTCGGTCAGACATTTTGCGAGAAATAAAGTTGACCGACAAGAAGATATTTTATAATCATATTTATGAAAATTTAAAAAGAAAAAATTGTGATAAGCGAACTAGTTGTAGATGTTCAACCAAAAGAAATCTCAATTGCTGTACTCGAAGACAAAAAGCTAGTAGAGATACAAAAAGAAGCACAAGATGAGTCTTTTTCGGTAGGGAATGTCTACGTGGGTAAAGTTAAAAAACTTATGCCCGCATTGAACGCTGCATTTGTAGATGTAGGTTACAAAAAAGACGCTTTTCTTCACTATTTAGATTTAGGGATTCAATTCAACTCGTTTTTGAAGTTTCAGGAAATTGCTAAAGAAAAGAAAAAGCCCCTCCAACTTCAGAAAATGAGGTTAATGCCAGAAATAAAAAAAGATGGCAGCATTAGCGATACGCTAAAAGTAGGTCAAGAGTTGTTGGTGCAGATAGCAAAAGAACCAATTTCAACTAAAGGACCACGATTGACATCAGAAATATCCTTTGCTGGAAGATTCCTAATACTTATCCCGCTTACCGATAGAGTTTCTGTTTCACAGAAAATAAAATCGAGAGAAGAGCGGGCACGCCTCAGACAACTTCTTCGAAGTATTAAGCCTAAAAATTACGGCGTCATTGTACGTACAAACGCCGAAGGAAAACGAGTAGCTGAGCTAGATGCTGAGCTCAAAGTACTAGTTAAACGTTGGGAATCTAATATCGCAAAATTGCCGAAAGCAAAATGTCCTTCTATCATTTATGAAGAGACGGCTCGAACAGTAGCAATTTTGAGAGATATTTTCGACCCCTCATTCGAACACATACACATCAATAACAAAGATGTGTTTAAGCAGGTTACAGATTACATCAGCTTGATTGCTCCTAACAGAAAGAAAGTAGTAAAACTTTACAATGGAGCTCAGCCAATATATGATAATTTTGGCATAACCAAACAAGTCAAATCTCTCTTTGGTAAAACTGTTACATTCAAAAAAGGTGCTTATCTTATTATAGAGCATACAGAAGCACTACATGTAATTGATGTAAACAGTGGCAACAGAAACAAGTCAACATTAGGTCAAGAAGACAGTGCATTTGAGGTAAATGTAGCTGCGGCTGAAGAAATAGCACGACAATTGCGACTAAGAGATATGGGAGGAATAATTGTTATCGACTTCATCGATATGTCTCAAGGCGATCATCGCACCAAACTCTTGGCTAAAATGCAAGAGTTTATGGAAAAAGATAGAGCTAGACACAACATTCTACCCTTAAGTAAGTTTGGATTGATGCAAATTACACGACAACGTGTAAGACCTGAAATGGAAATAGCTACGAGTGAAGACTGTCCTACTTGTTTAGGAAAAGGAAAAATAAAATCCTCAATTTTATTTACAGATACACTCGAAGGCAAAATTGAATATCTAGTTAAGAAGTTGAAAGTGAAGAAATTTAGTCTGCATGTACACCCGTATGTTGCAGCATTTATACAGCAAGGTCTGTTTTCATTGAAACGAAAATGGCGTAAAAAATTTAATACACCAGGATTAAAAATCATAGCCAATCAAAACTTAGGTTTTTTGCAATATGAATTTTACGACAAAGACGAGAATGAAATAGACCTAAAAGATGGAATTGAAATGAAATAATTGTTTCATCTCAATTATAAAAGAAATATTATAAAGCCGATTTTCACAAAAAAAGAAAATCGGCTTTATTTTCCTTGATATCAATTGGGCTCTAACATAGAAAACACTATCTTTATGGATTAAAAAAAAATAGTGTATCTTTGTTATACATTGTAAGAATAAAACTGAATGTTATCAACTTTTTTTCGTGACAACATTCTTAAGCTTATTGAATTAACAAGAAATCAAGAACTCATGTCAATAGTAATAAAAAAAGTCAACGATAAATCTCTATTAAAGAAGTTTGTTTATTTCAATATCAACCTATACAAAGGTTGCGAACAATATGTACCTCCTTTAATTTATGATGAGTTTGCAACTCTGAATAGAGATAAAAATCCTGCATTTGACCATTGTGAGGCTGAATATTTTTTAGCTTACAAAAAAGAAGAAATCGTGGGACGCATTGCTGTTATTCTAAACCATAAGTCAAACGAGATTTGGAAGCAAAAATATGCACGGTTTAGCTTTGTTGATTTTATTGATGATGCCGAAGTTGCAGACAAACTATTTGGAGCAGCCGAAAGCTGGGCAAGACACAAAGGGATGAAGCATATACATGGTCCTATGGGATTTACAGATATGGATCATGAGGGATTGCTTATAGAGGGATTTGATAAAATATCGACACTGTTAACAAGTTATAGTTACCCCTATTACAAAACTCACATCGAACGACTTGGATACACAAAAGATCAAGACTGGTTTGAATACCTTATTCCTATCCCAAAACAGGTGCCAGAAAGGATGAATCGTGTAGCTGATGTAGTACAGAAGAGATTTGGGCTGATTGTAAAAAAGTTTCACAGCAAAAAAGATGTTATGCCTTATGCAAGAGACATCTTCATACTTTTAAACAAATCATACAAAAATCTTTATGGTTATGTTGAGTTGACTGATAAACAGATTGACTATTATGTCAATATGTATATCCCTTTACTCCGATTAGAGTTTCTCTCACTTATATTCAGAGGAGAAGACCACAGGCTTATAGGCTTCGGAATAGGATTGCCCAGCTTAGCAAAAGCTCTCCAAAAAGCGAATGGGAAGTTTTTACCAACTGGTTGGTATCATCTTTACCGTGCCATAAAGAGCAATGAGAATAAAGTGTTAGATTTATTGTTAATCGGAGTTGACCCTGAATATCAAGGCAAAGGAGTAAACTCACTCATATTTAGAGAGTTTGTTTATTCTGCCAACAGACTTGGGTTTGAGGTAGCAGAAAGCAACCCCGAACTTGAATTAAACAGTCGTGTTCAATCGATGTGGGATGGATTGAATGCTGAAAACCACAAAAAACGCAGAGCATACATAAAAGAGTTATAGTGTGCAGAAGTAAAATTAACTAATAACGAAAGGTGTAGGAAATATAACGTGAACGAAATAGATAACAAA
>CAZUHZ010000093.1:0-8076 GCA_964620895.1 uncultured Dysgonomonadaceae bacterium
TTTTACTTGCAATGCACGGTTGTATGCTTGCATAGCTTTGTCTAGTTCGCCTGCACGGTAGAAGTTTGTTCCAATGTTGTTCCAAGCGCGGTAGTCTTGCGAATAATTAGCTGTGAGGTATTGGTAAATTTTTTCTTGTTCGGCTCTGCTTTCAGTCAATGTAGCTGCATACATTAGCTCTTCGATATCTAGCTCGCTAGGATTGTTTTTCCAAACAGTCATAATTTCATCGTCCGATTTACCTATAATTTCGATATTGGCAGTCAATCTTGAACGACGTAGTTGTGGTAAAATAGTTTGAGCTAACTCTTCAAAAACAAATGAGATATTTTTAATCTCTCTCTCACGAGTTTCAGGATCATCGTACATTGAAAGTACGCGAAGAACTAAATCTTTGTCTTGCAAGTTAGATGCTTCAACTAACTGACGGAATCCTTCCCAGTCTTCAGCCGTGTAGCGTGCATTTATTTCAGCACTCACATTTTGCTTTCTCAACTCTTCGTCAAGATAGGTAGAAGTTCTCTTCTCACGTTCTGCTGCAAGCGGCTCGTTTATATCAAGACCTCCATCTGGAGAGGCATAAGCCGATATTTCGATATCCACTTTTTGGCGCTCATCATCGTAGGCTTCTTTTACGCGTTTTTTCCAAGCTGCAATTTCTCTTTTACTCAATTCGCTTGATCTTAGGTTGGCTTGTTGAATCAAGAAAAGAATATTAGCATCTTGCTTTTGTTGAATGATGCGTTGGAAAGCATCTTGAGCATCTGATGGCTCTGTATTAAGTGCACTTGCCAAGGCTGATGTAGCTACTACTCCGTCTGCAACTTTCACTTCGGGTAGCTCTACAGTTTTGCCTTTAATTTTTGCATTGAAGCGCAAGAATAGTTCCGATTCGCGCATTTCTGGCTCATACTCATACTTTAAGTTCATTGCAAGGTTGCCACCTCTGTTTTTGTGAATTATAATACCATTTCCAGCAACTTTGTCGCCTTGGTAGGTATAGGGGGTTCCGTAAGCTTCTCTTCCAGCAAACTTTAAAACTGGAGTAACTACTACTGTAGCATGAGAGTTGAACCATTTTTCAGGGAAAACACCGTTTATAGAAACAGGAACTTCGTTCCCAACAGTTTCTAATGGAGAAGGCGTAACATTGAAGTGTGAGGGTGTCAATGGTTTTAGCTTGCTGCTACAAGATGTGCTCAAAACGCCTATAAAGGCAAGCATCAGAAGCGATAAGTAAATGTTTTTAGTCTTCATGAGGATAATTTATTTTTTAATTAAATTGTGTTCGTATTGTCTTTACAAAAATACTATATTATTGTTGTATTTAAAATAAAGAGAACCTCAATAGCAAGGTTTTAGATTTATTTAATACTGAAGCCAAGCTTTTTTGCTGAAGTAGCTATTTCGCTGTTTGCATTGGCTATTGTATATGCTTTGTATTCTCGTCTTAGTGGGTAGTGCGAGCGGAAGTAGTAAAACTTGTGGGGACTGTTTTTTAACAAGGCTGAATCATCTAGTGGGTCGTAGCTATAAAGCAACGCTTTTGCTAGTTGCTCATCTTTGTTGTACTTAAATAGGTCGATAACACTTTCTTTCGGCTCAGCAATTGAGAGTAGTTCTACTGGCTCCTTTTTGAAGTTGAAAAAATCGTTGATAGTTTGTAAACTCATCTTTGTTGCATTCCATTTGCCATCGGCAGAATAACCAGCAATGTGAGGCGTGCCAATATCTACCATCTCCAACAATTCTCTATCGATATTTGGCTCGTTTTCCCAAGTGTCGATAATAGCACCCAGAACTTCACCTTTAATTAGAGCACTCTTCAAAGCCTCATTGCTCACCACTGCTCCTCTAGAGCTATTGATAATGATGGGTTTCTTGGCAAGGTTCTTAAAAAAGGCTTTATCTGCAAGGTGATATGTGGCATAAACCCCCTCTTTGGTGAGAGGTGTGTGAAAGGTGATGATGTCTGCCTCTTTTTGGATAGTGGCTAAGTCAACAAAGAGGTCGGATTTTTCTGTTACTTCACGAGGTGGGTCGTTGAGCAATACCCTCATGCCCAGCAATTCACACACATAAGCTATTTCTTTGCCAACATTACCCACACCCACAATACCTATTGTTTTGTCCTTTAGCTCGAAGTTGTACTTCTGTGCCATCCTCACTATCGATGTTGTCACATATTGTTCTACAGAGCGAGCATTGCATCCTGGAGCTGTGCGCCAAGCAATATCGTTTTGTTCGCAATAGTGGGTGTCGATATGATCGAAACCAATGGTTGCAGAGCAAATTAGTTGTACGTTTGATCCTTCCAGTATTTTCTTGTCAAAATGAGTTACAGTGCGAACAATCAATACATCTTTGTCTTTTACCGCTTCTTTGCTAAACTCATTGCCAGGAAGGTAAGATACTTGCCCAAACTGTTCTGCCACTCCTTGTAGGTAAGGAATATGTGCATCTGCTAAAATCTTCATCTCTCCTAGTGTTAATTACAGGTTTTTTGTTTGTGGTTCGATGATTGTGAGCACCTAATTGGCAAGCAATGCTTCGCTCATACCTTTAGCAGCTTTTCGTCCGTCGCCCATAGCAAGGATTACTGTTGCACCACCACGAACAATGTCGCCACCTGCATATATATCGCTTTGCGCCGATTGCATGGTGTCGCTATTTACCACAATTGTCCCCCAGTTTGTAACCTCTAAGCCTTGAAATGTGGATGGGATAAGAGGATTGGGCGATACGCCTACACTCACAATTACTTGGTCAACATCAACCCATACTGTATCGCCTTCGATAGGTAGGGGGCGACGACGTCCAGAGGCATCGGGTTCGCCCAACTCCATCCGTTGCAATAGCATTCGGTTTACACGAAAGTTTTCATCGCCCTCATATTCCAAGGGGTTGTGCAGGTTGTAAAACTCAATACCCTCTTCTTTGGCATGGTGCACCTCTTCGAGTCGTGCTGGCATCTCTTCTTCAGAGCGTCTGTAAACAATCATTGCTCTCTCGGCTCCCAATCTGCGTGCTGTTCTCACAGCATCCATAGCAGTATTTCCACCACCAATTACGGCTACCTTCTTGCCCATCAATACGGGAGTGTCGCTTTCGGGGTTGGCAGCATCCATCAAATTGATGCGGGTTAGGTATTCGTTGCACGACATCACGCCATTTAGGTTTTCGCCTGGAATGTGCATAAAGTGAGGGAGTCCTGCACCGCTAGCCACAAATATTCCTTTGAAGTCCATTTCGTGTAAGTCTTCGTGCGAAATAGTTTTGCCGACAATACAATTGGTGTTGAATTTAACACCCATTTTTGCCAACACGTCGATTTCTACATCTACAATATTGTTGGGAAGTCTAAATTCTGGAATGCCATAACGCAGCACACCGCCCAACTCGTGCAATGCCTCAAATACGGTTACATCAAATCCGTTTTTCACCATATCGCCTGCAAAGGATAGTCCAGCCGGACCAGACCCTATTACGGCTACTTTTATTCCATTGCTAGTTGCTACTTCAGGAATGGCAATGTTGCCGCTTTCACGCTCGTAGTCGGCTGCAAACCTTTCGAGATGGCCAATGGCTACGGCAGGTTTGTTTAGTTTCTGCACATAGAAACATGTGCTTTCGCATTGACGCTCTTGTGGACATACCCGTCCACACACTGCGGGCAGTGCACTTGTGGCTTTCAATGTTTTGGCAGCCTCTAAGAACTCTCCGCGCTCAATATTTTTAATAAACTTAGGTATATTTATCTCTACTGGACATCCCTCAATACATGTTGGATTTACGCAGTCTAAACAACGTTGAGCTTCAGCCACAGCCTGCTCCGCAGTTAAACCTAAATTCACTTCTTGGTAGTTGCGGCTTCTCACTTCAGGGTCAACCGATTTCATCACCACACGAGTCATATTGGTGCGGTCTTTGTTTCTAATAGCTTTTCGTAGCTCTTCGCGCCATGGCGCTAAACGTTGGGCTTTTAAATATTCTTTTGAAGGCATATTATTGTAGTCGTAAGTTAATGAGTGATGAGTAATGAGTATTTGATCACGCTAATTCTTGTCTCTAATTTCTTGTTCCTTGTCTCCTGTTATAAAGATTAGTTGTAAGCTTTTAGGCGCATCAACATCTCATCAAAATCTACTTGATGTGCATCAAATTCGGGTCCGTCCACACACACAAATTTAGTTTTGCCGCCTACTGTCACTCTGCATGCTCCACACATACCAGTTCCATCTACCATAATGGTGTTGAGCGATGCTAAGGTAGGAATGTCGTACTTCTTTGTCAACAATGAAACAAATTTCATCATAATAGCAGGACCAATAGTAAGGCAGAGATCCACCTTTTCTCTATTAATCACCTTTTCAATTCCTTCGGTAATCAATCCTTTTTCTCCATAAGAGCCATCGTCCGTCATTACAATAACTTCATGGGCAAACTCTTTCACTTGATCTTCTAATATCACTAAATCTTTTGTGCGTGCAGCCAAAACAGCAATTACTTTGTTGCCAGCTTTGCTCATTGCCTCTATAATAGGAAGCATGGGAGCAATACCCACACCGCCGCCAGCACACACTACGGTGCCAAACTTATCAATGTGCGTTGCTTTTCCAAGTGGCCCTACTAGGTCTGTGATGTAATCACCAACCTCTAGTTCGCCAACTTTCTGTGAAGATTTGCCCACCAATTGAATCACCAACGTGATTGTGCCTCGCTTCATGTCGGAAGAGGCTATAGTATATGGAATACGCTCGCCTTTTTTGCCTACTCGCACAATTACAAAATGACCAGCTCTCCTGCTTTTTGCAATCAAAGGAGCTTCAACTTCAAGCTTGACTATTTTTTCTGATAGGTATTCTTTACCTACAATTTTATTCATAGATGTGAGTTGTTTTATTAAATAGGATGTTTATTTATTTGCAAATTTAGCTAAATTATGCATACTAGAAAGGTTATTTCGCGCAAATTATTTGATGCTTATTTAATTCGTGTTGTTAAACCATATATGATGACAGCAGAAGATACATCTATCAGAAGCTTTTTCAGTAATAAGAATGTTTTCAGAATAGACTCAAAAAAGCTAATAAAAAAAGGATGCTCCAATTAAGGCGCATCCTTTTAAAATTTGGTTTGTTTTTCAATTGCTTAGCTTAGCTAGTGGTCGTGCTCGTCTGCCAATGCTTCTTCTTTGGTTTGATGCACTGTATTCTTTTCATGCTCTCTTGGCGCATAGATAGAGTATAGCTTCAATGGTTTGTTCGAGTCGTTTACTACATTGTGCCACTTTCCTGCTGGGATCATTATAGCAAAGTCATCTTCTACCCTCTCTTGAAATGTTAGGTTGTCTTCTGCATCACCCATCATTACAATACCTTCACCTTCTTCCACACGAATAAACTGGTCGTGATCTGTATGTATCTCTAGTCCTATATCTTCGCCTGGGAGTATGTTCATTACAGTTAGTTGCATATACTCACCTGTCCACAAAGCGGTACGATATGTTTTGTTTGCTTTGGTGTAGTCTTCGATATTAAACACAAATGGGTCGTTCCCGAAATCGCGGAATTCCAAGTTTAGCGATTTTGCTTCTACTGGTGTAGGCTCTTCTTTAGGTTGCTCGGCACTTTGTGTGCACGATGCTGCAAATAAGCCAACAAATGCTAATGTCATAAGATGAATAATTTTTTTTCTCATAATGTTTTATGTTTTGATGTTTAATGATATTAAAACTTAGTGTAAATATATCGCTATTTATTTGAATTATCAAATTGTAGAGCGTGTTTTTTTGAGAAAAGCCAATGTATCAATACTCTGCAAAACGATTTTTGGATGCAGGTTGACTAGTTAAAGCATACACCTTTTATTGTTTCAAAACTATTGTCTATCTTTACAAAAAATATTAACAATATAAAGTAAATCTATTATGAAGTCATTTAGTGAAAAAGCCAATACGATTTTTAATAAGGCTACTGCCGATTATCATTTAGCCGACAGTGTAGATACACCCATCAACAACCCTTTTGAAGAAGGAACGATTGATAGTTTTTTATATCAAAAAAACTGGATTGATGTTGTGCAGTGGCATTTAGAAGATATTATTCGCGATCCTAATATTGACCCTGTAGAAGCACTTAAAATTAAGCGCACCATCGATAAATCGAATCAAGTACGAACCGATTTAGTAGAGCAAATTGATAGCTATTTTCTATATTTATACAAAGATGTAGAGCCAAAGGCATCAGCAACTATCAACACCGAAAGCCCAGCATGGGCACTTGACAGATTGTCTATTTTGGTGGTGAAGATATACCACATGAATGAAGAGGCTACCAGAAAAGATGCTGATAAGGAGCATATAGAAAGCTGTCAGCTAAAATTGAATGTATTGCTAGAGCAAAACAAAGACCTTTCTATTGCAATAGATGAGCTACTGGAAGAAATTGAGCAAGGTAATAAATTTATGAAAGTATATAAGCAGATGAAAATGTACAACGACCCTGCTTTGAATCCTGTGTTATACGCAAAAAAGTAGAAGCGTGAAGAGAAAAGACCTTATGTCGCACAGAAACATATTGGTGATAAGATTTTCTGCTTTTGGCGATGTGGCTATGACGTTGCCTGCGCTCTATTCAGCAGCAAAAGCTTATCCCAATTGCACGTTTTATATGTTAACCTCAAAGAACTTTGAGGAATTGTTTACTAACCAGTTGCCTAATATTGAGGTGATAGGCGTAGATTTAAAGCTATATAAAGGTGTGAATGGGCTGTTGCGACTATCCAATGAGATTGGCAGGAAATACAAGATAAATGCTGTAGCCGACTTACACAGTGTGTTGCGTAGTCAGGTTATAAGGTCGTATTTCTTTTTGCAAGGCAAAAAAGTTAAGACTATCGATAAAGATAGGGCTAAGAAAAAGGCTATTGTGAAGCACAAAGCTCCGTTAACTCAACTGAAGCACTCGATAGATCGTTACAGAGATGTTTTTTCGGAGCTTGGCTTAGAGTCAGAGATGAGTTTTGCATCATACTTCGAAAACAAAAGTGGCAATGTGGCAGAGCTAAACAACTTGTCTTTTGATGTCTCTAAATCTAACATCGGAATTGCTCCTTTTGCGATGCATGCAGAGAAAATGTATCCTATCGACAAAATGGAGGAGGTGCTGAGAGAGATAGCTGCTAAAAGCAACACACATATCTATCTGTTTGGTGGAGGCAAAAAGGAGAAAGAGAAGCTTGAGGAGTGGGAGTCCAAATATCCTAACGTAACCTCTGTGATTGGTAAACTAACCTTAGAGAATGAGTTGTTGCTCATCTCCTACTTATCGGTATTGGTATCTATGGACTCTGCCAATATGCATTTAGCATCGCTCGTAAACACTCCAGTAGTTTCAGTATGGGGTGCAACGCATCCGTACTTGGGATTTTATGGCTACAATCAGTCGCCCAGCAATGCTGTGCAATTAGAAGATTTAGATTGTCGCCCTTGTTCCGTGTTTGGAAATGTGCCTTGCTGGCGTGGTGATCATGCATGCATGCATAGAATTGCTCCGCAAACAATTGTTGAGAAAATAGACAAGGTGATTGTAGCAAATGCGCAGCAATAGTTTGAAGAAACGTATCATCTAAAAGATAAACTCATTCTATTAATTATAGCAATGGTCTTCTTGTGTAGTATTTATTCAGAGTGTTGTAAAAAATGAATAGAGCTACGCAAGGAGACCATTGTTGTTGTATAGTACCCCGTCGAAGAGATTTGTTGATGTTGCCTATTCGATGATACCTGTTTTTGATGTTCTACTTAGTCATTATTTGTTTTTTTTAGAGCCGTTAGGCTTGGTGTTTGGAGCTTTCTGCACCCTAGACCCAAAACATTCTTCGGCTATATCAACTATCTTTTCCAAATAGTCGTCGTCAATCGGTCTATCGCCTTCTGCTTCCTTAAATTCTATAAGGCGAGCCCTTAATTCCTTGAGCTTGTCATCATTTTTGCGTTTCATTTCATCTGTTTCTATTTTCCATTATCTTCTATATACATAAATCTCTTGATACTCTTTTTCGGAGTTTTCTCAA
>CAZUHZ010000094.1:0-7971 GCA_964620895.1 uncultured Dysgonomonadaceae bacterium
ACTACTACTACTACTACTACTACTACTACTACTATTGTTACTACTATTACTATTACTCGATGCAGCTTTTCCAGCAGTTGCATTAGAAATGCCCTGATCAAGCTTTTCCTCACCTCTATCTAGCGCTTCGCGAGTTTCGCGTGCTGCCTTCTCTTTCACTTTTTGCTCCACCTGCTGCTCGGCAGATTGCTTAACTTGCTTGCCAATCCTTTTCAAGTTCAATTGCGCTTCAACTGTAAAACTAAATGCAAATAAGATTGCCATCGCCATTACTATTCTGTAACCTGTTGTTTTCATTGTTCCAAATTTTTATTTTTTAGACTTTATGACTGTATACACATTCAACCAATGTATAAAAGCTTATTTATCAAACCTGTTTGCTTCAGGTTCACTATCCTTTATTGCAAGTATTATAAACCAGATTGTGCCAATAAGAGGAATAAGATTAATTAAAATCCACCCTCCTGCTTTACCTATATCATGCATCCGGCGAACACTTACTGCCAGTGAAGGAATGAGCAATGCCAACATGACTATCACATTGAGAATCATAAAAAGAATGCTCAGCATTTTAATCCCTCCAAAAATGTTCATTAGTAAAGAGAATGCCACGCTGATTAAAATATAAACGAGTACAAACTGCCAAAACTCTGTTTTGTTGGCTCTTCCAGTAAATTGTGCATACTTGTTGGTAATGATGTCTTTAAAATTTTCAATAATTGCGTTCATAATGTGAGTTTTATGTGGTTAATATAATTAGTAAGTAATCTATGGTTCGTATTATTATAAGGGGGGCGGAACAGCACCAAACAAGTTCGATAACGAAGGAACAGATTTGGCTGCCTCCCATCCTGCCATTCCTGTTGTCCACACCAATGTGTCGGGGGTAAGTTGTCCTTGCTGCACCATTTGTTGTAGTTGTGCTGTAGGAAATGGACCCTGTTGCACTCCCTCTACAGCAACATGATACATGGTCTGTTGTGGCATTGGGGGTGGTGTGCCTTGTTGTGGCGTTGAGCCTACAGGGTTATGATTTTGTCCTCCTTGTGTACCTACCATATCCTGCGCCAACTTCCCTGCCATTGCCAACCCGATACCAGCGCCCATCGCATCGCCAGCCAAATTTCCACCTCCAGCAGGATTGTTTGCCGCATCTTTTAGCGAATCTGCAAATTGCATTTGTGTATAGGTGGTCATGTTGCCTATTACACCCATACTTGTGCGTTTGTCAAGTGCCTCCTCCACAGCTTCAGGCAATGAAATATTTTCAACTAAAAACTTGGTAAGCTCAATGCCATAATCAGAAAAATCTTCTTTCAATGCGATGGTGAGTTCACTCGAAAACTCGTTCAAATTTGCTGCCAAATCAAGTGCGGCAATTTTTGATTCGGCCAAATAGTCGGTAAATTTGGTAATCACAAAGTTGCGTAGTTGCTCTGTTACGCTTTCGGTTGTGAAGTTTCCGTCGGTTCCCACCACATTACGGATAAACAGGATAGGATCTTCTTGTACTCGAAAACAATACGACCCAAATGCACGCATTCGAATAGGACCAAATTCAGCATCACGCATCATAATAGGATTTGATGTGCCCCAACGCAGGTTCAAAAACTGTTTCGTGTTTACGAAATATACATCTACCTTAAACGGTGAATTAAATCCATATTTCCATCCTTTCAAGGTGGTTAGAATAGGCATATTGCTGGTAGTTAGCTCATATCGACCTGGTTTGTACACATCAGCAAACTGCCCCTCATTCACCAATACAGCTACTTGCGTTTCGCGCACAGTGAGTTGTGCTCCGTTTTTAATCTCTGCTTGATGACGAGGAAAACGCCAAACCATCGTATCGGCGGTATCATCGGTCCATTCAATGATGTCTATAAATTCACTGAATGCTTTTTGTTTAATTTTCCTGAATAAACTCATAGCTGATCTTTTTTAGTTATTGAATAAATAGATATTTTTACTGTCGTTCTTTTTCCTGTCATTCTCTGGCAAATTTATTGTAGTTGTATCGGTTCAACTTGTATTATTTGCTCAATATTTAGCATTTTTCACGCATTAACTATTTATATAATTAGGACTATTTGCGCATAAATTAGATGTATCATCTTGTTTATTAGCATTATACATGTACAAGTGATCTTAACTGTTTTTTTGTTAGGAATGTATTCTTATGAAGAGATGAAAAATGGAATCACCAATAAAATTGTGTGTTTTTTTATCTGTATGGTGAACGAGGGTGTGGAGGGTATTGGTAGTTGAGTTTTCTTTCCATGTAGTTGATGAAAGATAGGGTTGGCAGGCTCGCGCCGATTTATGTAACACAGCGGTTAGCAATCAGCTTTTAGCAGTGACTTGCTCTTGCACGAATCCTTTTATGTGGTTGCGTAGCAAAACAATATCACACACTACTTAATAACTCATTTTTTTATGTTGCCCTCTAGGGCGCAGTGACTACTACTGCTCTCTTACCCAAGGCATTGCCTTGGACTGAAGTATGCTGCCCTTCCAGGACGATTATGCTGAAAATCTTGAAAGTATGGCTCTCTATTTCGTCACGCTCGCGCATCAATAGATGCAGCACCCCCGCCAGACAGAAAGTTTTTATTTTGTCGTTGGTTTTAACCAACGGATAAGAGATATAACATCGCAATTTGGCTTTAGCCCCCCGCTGGCGCGGATATCCATCCGTGCCATTGATAGTAGCATAATAAAATGCACAGACAAATGTCAGCACCACTAGAGATGGTTGACCCGATTGCGCCGATTTACCAAATCGGTGTGCTGCGAAGCAGAAGAATTAAATGAATGCATTATATATATATATATATATATATGCTACAATAAAAAGAAGAGTGATTTCGCTGATGCGACATTCACCAGCCGATGAACAGTGAATGCAGCAAGGATAGATAATAGATGCAGGTTCGCGCCGATATGTGGAGGCACTGATCGGGAGACCAGCGCCAGTCAAGGATTAAAAATACGGGGAGCTTGGCTGATTAAGAAGAGACGCCCATGTAGGACGTTTGTACAATCTCAAGATTGGGCAATTGTGATAATGCTAAATAGCATCACCTGTAGAGATGCCTTAGCAACTACGCTGGAGCTAAAAATGTGAATAAAAAAAGATTGTCTGTTACAAACAGTTTAATTAATAAAATTAGTACCAGCATTATTAAGCATATCAGTAAATTGCATTTGTGTATAAGAGGTTAAGTTGCCTATAGAGTGCTTACTTGTCTCATTGTCAAGTGCTGCTTTCACAACTTCGGGCAATGAGATGCTTTCGACTCTAAACTTGGTTAATTTTATACCATACTTTGAAAAATCTTTCTTCATTGCAATAGTAAACTCGTTAGAAAACTCTTGAAGGTCCCTTGCAATGTCAAGCACAGCAATATCTGATTCATTGATATATTCAGTGAATTTTTCGATCACAAATTTGTGCAATTTTTCTGATATGTTATCCGTAGTGAAGTTACCATCCGTTCCTACTACATTGCGAATAAACACAATAGGATCGTCTTCTACACGAAAACTGAATGTGCCTAATGAATTGATATGTATAGGTCCAAATTTGGGGTCGTACATCGCAACATCATTTTCCGTTTCCCAAGCTACATCCATGAACTCTTTTGTTTTTATAAAATAGATGTCTACCTTAAACGGTGAATCAAATCCATGCTCCCATCCTTTCAGGGTGGTTAGAATAGGCATATTGTTTGTGGTTAGTTCATAGTCGCCTGGTAGATACATGTCAGCAAATTGACCTTCATTCACCAATACAGCTATTTGATCTTCACGTACTTTGAGGAGTGCTCCATTTTGGATGTCTCCTCGACCTTGCGAAAAATTCCAAATTATGGTTTCAGGTGTGTGGACAATCCATTCAACAACGTTTATAGACTTTCTAAATACTTTTCGAAAAATTTTACTAAATAAATTCATGGCTGTATGTTTAATTATTGAATAGGATAGTTAGTAAGTGTTACTCCATTTGGATAATTTTTTTTGTAAAATTACAAGAATCATACTGATTAGATTAGCATTATTCAGTCAAAAATTAGCACTATTTACGCATTAACATTTGAGTGATTAGCACTATTTGCACTTCAACAATTGGAGTGATTCCATTCATTGATGCATAATATATATATATACTGTTATAAATCAGCATTATATACATGCAGGTGACCTTTATTCCGTTACTATTAGATAAAAACAATCTTCGATTAAGGTACTCTCGAGGTATCACTACTACTATTACACGATTAACAGCTGACATGAATCAGTTGTTCATTATCAATGACATAATTTTAAAATGAGCTGTTAAACACTTGTTTTCATATTTAGCCTATTAACGATGATGGCGGACTCACGCGTCTGCCACTACCGTGGACTAATGGGGTGGGGAGGTGATTTGTGTTGGCGCAAGCTTCCTGACTTTTGCCTGTTATATATGCACTAAGTCACTGGGTGGGAGACCAGCGCCAGCCGATCAGCGTCAGCCAGGATAGTATATTGGATAAGCACGCCGATAAATAATTAAATATATAAATCGCAAATTTATGTTACTCCTGTCTGTCCGATTTTCAGTTCAAATTGGGTGTTTTTTGATAATGCGATGGAGCTATTCCAAATTCTTTCTTAAAGGCTCGTGAAAAATAGCTTGCATCATAAAACCCACAGGCATCAGACACATCAGCAATAGATATGCTATCATCATTGAGCATCTTTTTAGCCTTGTTTAGCTTCAGTTGCAACACATACGATATGGTGGAGTAACCTGTGATACCATTAATTTTTCTGCTAAGTTGAGAGACACTCATAGCCACTTTGTCGGCAAGAAAAGATGAATTCAATTCAGGATTATTAATTTCTGAATAGATGATATCAGTAACAGTTTGCAGGAATTTTAAATTAGTATCTTTTTTCAATTTACTTACCGATTCACTGTGCATGATGGCACTCAAATATTTTTCTTTAAGGATTTGTCTGTTTTTTAATATATTGTCTATGTGAATAAGTAACTCTTCCTGCTGAAAAGGCTTACGAATATAGGCATCCACACCACAACGCAATCCTTTTATGCGGTCTTCATCCGTGGCTTTTGCAGTAAGCATAATAATGGGAACGTGATCGAGAAGCCTATTTTGTTTCATTTCGCATGCCAATTGATACCCATCTTTCACGGGCATCATCAAGTCGGTAATAACCAAGTCAGGAATGTGTTTTTCTGCCACTTTCAATCCCTCTTCTCCATTCCATGCAGTAAGTACTTTGTAACTATCTACTAAGAGTGACTTGAGGTATAAATTAATATCTCTGTTATCCTCTACAATCAAAATAACGGGAAGCGCTTCTGCGCCTTCTTCTTCTTCTTCTTCTCCTTCTAATGGCTCTGGATGCATATCGTTTGGAGTATCAATGTCTGCCTTTTTGGGTAGAATATAATAAGGCTTTTCATCTCCTTCAAGTGATGGGATATGGCTCAATTTTTTGTTTTTCAATGGCAACACAATCGTAAATGCACTCCCTTTCCCCAGTTTGCTTTCCACTTCAATCGTTCCCTTCATTTTTTCAACCATCATCTTTGTAAACGCCAAGCCAATTCCTGTTCCAGAACTATTTTTGGCTTTTACATTCTGATAAAATGAATCAAATATACGCTCCAAATCATCCTTTGGAATGCCTTCACCCGTGTCGGATATCCGAATAGTAATGGTGTCATGGCGTTGTCTTTGGCTAACAACAAAATCTATTTTACCTCCTGCATCAGTGTGCTTGATGGCATTTGAGAGCAGATTGCAAATAATCTTATCGATATAAGATGGAATGAAATCCATTTTCTTCTCAGTGGCATCGCTGTAAAACATCAAATTTACATCTTTCTCACCTGCATATAAACGAAAAGTTTCGGCAGTCATTTGCAGATAAGCCACAATGTCACCTTGCTTCCACTGTGGATCATCTGACCCCTGCTTGAGCTTTGCAAGATCCATTAATTGATTCACCAAAGTAAGCAGGTTGTTGCTTTGCCGTTCAATTGCTCCCCTGAAAGCTGTTTTTTCTTTCTCCGTCAGGTCTTTCTTTTGTTGCAACTGGCGGTTCAATCCGTGTATTACAGTGAGAGGTGTGCGAAATTCATGGGTTATATTAGTGAAAAAGTCACTTCGGGTTGTTTCAAGTCTTTTCAGTATTTTGTTGCTACGTATACGCTGGCGCAAACCGTAATAAAGTAATATTGAGATAATAACCGAGACAATAATAATGAGCCACGATAAATAGATAACAAACTGTTTCCTCTGTTGTGCCATCTTAGTCTCTGCCACCATTTCTTGAAAACGCAGTGCATTTTTGTTCTGCTCATGCCCCAAGCGTATATCCATATAGCGGTTTGCCATTTGAACGCCTTGCACACTGTCCTGCATTGCTTTGTGTAGCTTAAAGTGATGAAGTGCATGCTGATGATTGCCTTGCTTCAAATCATATTCGTGTTTGAGCGAATAGACAGTGGCAAGATGTTCGGGCGACTCTATTTCGTTTGCAGTGTTTTCTGCTAATTCGATATAATGGTTAAATCTGGGGATATTATTCGTCACTAAATGAATGCGCGCAATAGACAAACATGCATTAAGCCAATGCCATTTGTCAGATATCTGACCCATCAACTCATAAGCCTTTTTATATTCAGCTCGTGCCAATTCATACTTATGCTCCTTCTCATATAGTTCGCCCATGTGAATTAGACACAAACCAATCCCCATGTCCGATTTGGCAATTTTGTTTTGCTCCAACGATTTTTGATAATAGACATAAGCAGAGTCGTATTGCTGGCGTCTTTCGAAAACAGCTCCTATGTTGGCATAGTTAATCGCTTGTCCAAGCGCACTCTCCAACTCTATTTCATTTCTCAAGGCTTCACGAAAATTTTGCTCAGCATCGTCATAGTAACCAAGCATCAGGCTAATGTTTCCAATTCCATTTAGTGCCATTACTCGGTTCTTAGTGCCAGTGGGTGTGTGTAGTCCCGACCAAATTTCGGCATAGTGCAATGCCTGATAGTGATGCTGTGAAGCTTCGTTGTGTGCCCCAATACGTCTGAAATTGGTGCCGAGGTTGTTCAAGGCTTGCACTATTTCGATAGTGTCGTTCAATTTTAGTGCTATTTCAAGCCCTTGCTGATGGCTGTCGATGGCATCCGAGAAACGAGCACTCTCGCGCTGACGCAATCCAAGCTGTTTGTAACACAGCATCTTGCCAATATCGTCGTCTACTTCAGTAAACTCTTGCAGTGCAATCAGAAGAGAATCCTCACTCCGTATTTTATGAAGTTTTGTGGAGAGTTCTTGTCTATATTCTGCTTCTCTTTCCGTTTGTTTTTCCGACGAAGTGCATTGGTTCAACATCCTAATCACTACGTAAAGAACAATAATCCTTAGGGTAGTCTTAAAGATTTGTGTAATAAACTCATTCATAATTTGAGTACTTTATTTTAGTGTATACTGTCACATTCTCTTAAAAAAAGTAACTTCTTTACGTTACGACTTTATGTTTTTTGCACCAACCTTAATTCATTAGCAAATATAATGATATATTTAAAATAAACAACTATTAATTGTGAAAAAATTAATTGTGGTGAAAAGTATGAGGGGGGGGGATGTGAGTTTATTTAATTGAAAGGTGAGAGATTGGAATTATGAATTATGAATGATGAATTATGAATTATGAATGGTTTACCCTATGAAATAAATCGGAGATTTAATGCGTAGCATTATTTCATTGGGTGAATGATTAATTGTTAATGGTGAACAGTGAATGGTGAATGGTGAATCTGTTGATTTATAGGTTGTAGGGATAAGTTGCGACTTGTCCTTGTTTAAAATTACGAGCAGCGCAAATTTTTTCTGCACTTTTATTATGCGGGGAAAATGAAGATAAAAGATGAAAATCGTTTTCCCC